>JAFGSO010000116.1 GCA_016934605.1 Calditrichota bacterium
ATAAAGAAATTCTGGTTCCTGGTTTCTGAATCTTTCCCTCCTTGGACCCTGAGCCTTGTTCCTTGTGCCTCTATTTATTTTCTGCCAACTTTCGGATATCAGGTGGAAGCAGCCGGTAAACGGTCCAATCCGCCATGGGGACTGCTCCCAGGCGTCGGTAGAGCCTTATGGCCGATTCATTCCAGTCCAGAACAGACCATTCCATTCGCCCGCAATTGTTTTCCAATGCCGTTTTTGCCAGAATTTTCAGCAGAGCGGTACCGATACCACGGCCGCGGTATTCCGGCAGGACAAAAAGATCTTCCAGATAAAGGGTTGGTTTTCCGAGAAAAGTTGAAAAAGTAAAGAAATATAATGCAAATCCGAGATAGCGCGGTTCATTTTCATGACTATTTTCCACCAGAAATGCCCTGAAAAACTGAGACTCACCAAAACCATTTTTGCGGTATAGTTCCTCGCTGGCAGTCACTTGTGAGAGAAGCTTCTCGTAATCAGCCAGTTTTTTAACCAGATCCAGAAGCTGCGGAATATCCGATTTTTCAGCTGCCCGAATAATAAAATCAACAGATTTTTTCATCAATATAAATCCTGCCTCGAACACCTGTTCTTTATTTAATCATCAGCAGCCTGCCCGAATAATATTCTCCTGCTGATTCCAGCACATAAAAATACATCCCGGTTCCCATATCCTGTCCGTTCTGGTCCATACCGTTCCATTCGAAGAAATGCGTTCCCGCAGACAGTTTCGCATGGACAATATCACGGATTCTTCTCCCCAGCAGGTCATAAATATAAAATTGAATATATTTGCTCCGATCAAGAGTCAGGGTAAAGCGGCAGGATGAATTGAAGGGATTGGGATACACATTTATATCTATAGTGCGGGGCATTTGAGGTTTTTCCGAGAGAGAAGTGGGAACAAAACGATTATAAAACAGAAAATTACCAATACTGCCATCCCAGTTGGTAACGACGAGGTCTTTGCGCCAGGAACTCTGATATTCAATTTCGAGCTGATCTCCATAAACCAGGTATTGCCGGAAGGATATCCATTCTCCATCCGGAACTGTACAATAGTCGATTCCCTGCTGAAGATTCCGGTTATTGACGGTGAGCGCGATGAATTTTTCGAATTGCATATCATGCAGGTAATAAATTTTCAGGGTATCCTGCGCAACGGTATCCCTGAGTACCAGATTATACAGGCCATCCTGATCCACATCTCTTAATGCAAACGCCTCGATAACGGAAGAAGTCCCGGAAAACCAGTCCGGTTTCATGCTGATTGTATAGGAGGAATCTTTATAAATATAGACTCGTCCCCACCACCGACCCCCGATCAGGTCGGCCTTTCCGTTGCCATCCAGATCTGCGGTGATGATTCCGGAGGCATAACTGATTGGTGCCGAGGTCCATGCCGGCATACTGAATCCTGACGGAGCACTATTGAAGTAGTATCCCTTAAACTGACCATTGCCTCCCAGTTGATTGTTATCGGAAACGATGAGATCCGGGTAAATATCGTTGCTGATATGCGTTATGGTAATCGAATTTGCGTAATGATTATTATCCTGGGACTGCCAGGAAGGGATGGTGCTTATCCGCCCCATAGAGTCAGCCAGGAAAATAGAATTTGGAGTCAATTCGCAGCCAAAAATCAGGTCCAGATAACCATTACAGTCCATATCGGCAAATGCCACGTCAAGAGCACCCATGCTGTTCTGGGAGAGCCATCCCGGAAGTGAATCCAGAACGCCACTCTGGTTATAATAAATACGTCCGGAGGTGAAATAGGGTCCTACACCGTAATGATAAGGCTGTCCGCCGGCCACTGCCAGATCGAGATCTCCGTCAGCATCGGCATCCCCCAGGGCACAGGAGAAAGTAAACATGCTGTCTGCTGTCTGATATCCGGGAAAAGTTTCCAGTTGACCCTGGTTATTGAAATACACTTTGACAAGACCGGGTTCATAAAATTTGCCCGGTCCCAGAAAAACAGAAACAGCCACGTCGGGATACCCATCTCCGTTGATGTCGCCAATGGCCAGGTGCCCGTGATAATCCACGTCGGCACTTTGCCATCCCGGTGTGACGGGAAATGTTCCGTTGCCATTATTAAAATATACCTCCACGGATTGACGGAGAATATCATTCCCATTAGCCACCACGATATCATCCCAGCCATCCATATTAATATCGGCCACTCCCAGGCCGGTGGCAACCTGTCCTCTGGCCTCGGATATCCACTCGGGTGTACCGTTAAAAAATGTTTGTGAATAAATGCCGGAAATGACAGCTACACACATGTTAAAGAACAGATAAATAAAGACTGAAAATAGTTTTGATCTTTTTTTGACTGATGCCATCTTCGGAATCCTGTTGTCAGGTCTGTGATAAATTCCTGCAAATAGTGAAACTTTTTCCTGCCAGAGCATATTCAGGTTCAGACAACTATCCGGGTGCTGAAAAAATCCGTACCAGGAAAAGGCTCAAATCCGGCACATAGGTAATAATAGCCAGGGCGATGAGGAGAATTACCAGGAACGGGATTGCAGCCACATAGAGTTTAACAATAGGTTGATTGAAGCGGAAGCTGGCAATAAACAGATTCATACCCACCGGAGGAGTTGAATATCCGATCCCCAGATTTGCCAGGAAAATTATTCCCAGATGAACCGGGTCAACGCCGAAATTATCGGCGATTGGAATGATGAGAGGAACCACCACCATGATGGCGGAGAAAATGTCCATCAGGAAACCAACGATCAGAAGAAAAATATTCAGGGTAATAAGGAATACAACTTTGCTGGTAATAAACTGCTTCATGAAAGCCAGAATTTTCATAGGAATCTCGGCATCTACCATATAATTGGCCAGTCCCAGTGCTGCACCCAGAATGACCAGAATTCCTCCCACCAGCACCATACTTTCCTTCATCACCCGGGGAAGATCCGTTCTGATCTTAATATCCCGGTAAATAAATACTTCCACGATAAGGACATAAAAGGCGGTTACTGAGGCCGCCTCGGTTATGGTAATGTACCCTCCATATATTCCGATCAGAATAATGAAGGGGAGCGGGATTTCCCATGCCGTTTCCTTAACGGACAGCCAGGCGTTTTTCCATGAAAACGGAACAACCGGCACCCTGATATCGCGGACATAATAGATGGCATAAACAGAGAGAAGCACAACCATCAAAATGCCGGGAATCACTCCGGCTAAAAAAAGCTGGTCGACACTGACGCCGCTGATGAGACCATAGAGGATAATGGGAAGGCTTGGGGGAAACAGTAATCCCAGATTTCCGGAAGCCGTTAACATCCCCAGAGAAAATTTCTGCGGATAATTTTCCTTGAGAAGTACGGGATAAAGCAATCCACCCAGGGCTATAATAGTGACTCCTGACGCGCCTGTAAAGGCCGTGAATATGGCACAGGATACCAGAACCACCACAGATAAACCTCCGGGGATCCATCCGAAAAAGGCCCGGGAAAAATTCACCAGTCGTTTTGGTGTATCACTCTCTGCCAGAAGGTAACCGGCAAAAGTGAACAACGGGATAGCCGGGAGTATGGGCATGCTGGCCAGCCGATAAAGTTCCACAATAACCGCCGCCGAGCTGATATCGGCTGCGTAAAAGGCCAGAAGTGCGACAGCGCTGATAATGGTAAAAAGGGGAGTTCCAAATAGTGCCAGAACGATGAGGAGAAGACCGATGAGAATGGTAATCATTTTTCCTTCTTATCAGTTGACTGTGGTGAAATCCAGTTGATAGAGTGTTCTATGATCTTAAGTGCAAAACGGAGCCCAATGAGGGTAAATCCTGCCGGAATTATTATCTGTATAAACCAGGCAGGAATATTTTCGAAGATAATGCTACCGGCATCTTTTTCCATCATCACAAACTCATAGCTGGCTTTTGCCAGGATGAAACAGATGAGAACAGAAAAGATATCGATAATAATTTTAATGGGCGGAAGAGATTTCTTCGGCACAATCCGGTTCAGTATATCAATATTAATGTGTTTCTCCTGCCGGGTTGCCAGGGACGCCCCGATGAATCCAACCCAGAGCACCAGGTGACGAAGAAATATATCTCCCCACAGGATGCCTGTCTCAAAAAAATTTCGCAGGATAACCTGCAAAAACGACAGTAAAACCATTATTCCCAGGGTGAGTATGATGAGGGAGTTTTCAATAAAAGCCAGGCCGGTATCAATTCCGGATAGTGTTTTTCTCATGCTGGCAGCTCACCTTCCCGATCAGGTTGCTGTAATATGAAAAATGACTTTTTTATCTTTAAATCTTTCCTATTCTGTCTTCTGGCGGAATTCAGCCAGCGTCTGTTCCACATTATCCAGGAGTTCCTGACTGTACAATTTGCCCACCAGTTTTTCGCGGACCTGTTCGCCGGCCTGACGGAAATCTTCCAGATTTTGGGCAGGGATCTCAACCAGTTCTATACCGTTCTTTTTCATCAATTCAATCGACTCCCGGTTATCGCGGCGGCTGAGTTCAACCAGTTTCTGCATATATTCCCGGCCTTTTTCCTTCAGTATCTGCTGATATTCCGCCGGCATTTTATCAAACATTTTTTTTGAAATCAGAACCACCCCTGCCGCATTGGTCAGTGGTTCATTCATCATGTATTTAACACGGGTATACCACTGAAGGGTGACGCAGGCCAGAGGAGAGGTATAAACAGCCTCTATCAGATTCGTCTGAAGGGATGTGAGAACATCGGTAATGGATAGCGGGATAGGACTGACTCCCAGTGCATTGAAGGTTGCTTCGGCCACCGGATCTCCTTCCCACATCCACATTTTTGTTCCCTTAAGATCGCTGGGTGAGGTAAGAGGCTTGTTTGCGTAGACATAAACAAATCCGACCTCTGTCCAGCCAAGCATAACATGGCCCTGCTCTTCAAACCTGGCAGAAAATTCATCATAGAATTTTTTGGTGACATAATCTATTTCTTCATAGGAGCGAAACAGGAACGGAGTATCCATAATTCGCGCCTCCGAAAGGATCTCCCCCATTCCCACTCCGGTAAATCCGGCACTGTGCAACTGCCCCAGTCTGATTTTCCGCATGACATCCTTTTCATCTCCCTGAACTCCGCCCGGATAAATTTTAAATTTAACATTTCCATCCGTCAACTTGCTGATTTCCGCATTCATCTCATCCATCACCTTCATCCAGGTGGATCCCTCCGGTGCCAGGGTAGCAAACTTGATGGTATATTTTTGGCCCATAGAGAAACCGGAAATAAAAATCAATGTTATTATCGTCAATAAAGATCGATGCAAAACTGTCTCCTTTCTCAATCCAGCAGTTTCAAATTTTTTCACGGAATTCAATCCTCATTCCGGATATCACCATAAAAACTCAATCGGCTCAGAAAAGTTCTTCTTTTTTTATAATCAGTTTTTGTGCCTTATCTTTCGCAATTGCCGTGATAAGCTTGTTTTCCGGAAGAACGTCATCCGGTGCCTCAAGAACTATTTTCAGATATTTATCGAATAAGCCATCATCCAGCATGGGATGTGCATAATATTTTGCCAGATAGACATAGGCCAGCATCAACCGGTTATGACTCAATTCCAGACAACGGTCAAAATGTTCTTTTGCTTTGTCGGGACTTCCACCCAGCATCCGGGGGAGAGAACCAAATATGCTCCCGAAGAAGAGATGGGCGGCTCCATAAAAGAAATCTTCATCCAGCTCGATTACCCGATTCATTATGGCTTTCACTTTGTTCAGGTCAAATATTGCCTGCGGATCATCCTTACTCAGATTTATCCAGCCACCCCAGGCGAAGCCGGTCCAGAATAATGCCGGAACATCTTCCTCCTTTATTTTTTGAAGTCGATTCATGAAAGGTTCTTCTCTCTGCGGAATGCTGTCCCTGAAAGCTTCGGTCATTTTCAAAGCCTTGAAACCATATTCCCGGGCACGAAGGTAGAAAACTTTAGCCCGTCCCGGACTCTGGTCCTCCACAAAACCGAGGCTGTAACTGCCGTATCCCTGAGCGAGGAGAATAATAATATCACGGTTTTTCGGATCTGCTTTATGCAGTCC
>JAFGSO010000548.1 GCA_016934605.1 Calditrichota bacterium
AGTGTTCCACGACGCTGTTCCTGAATCAATTGTTTCAGAATCTCTTTCAAGGTCTGTCGATAGTCAGCCGAACGGGGATCTGGCATAAAGGCCGGAATTGCCAGAAACACCTGTTTTTCGTAATCGAAGGGCGAATCCAGCAAAAGTTCCCGAATCCGATCCGACTCAAGCAGAGTAAGTCCGTTTCTTTCTTTAAAATAATCGAATGATCTTCCAACTGCCAATGTAGCTGAAGTAAATACTGCAGTTTTCAGATTGGCGAATAATTTCTCTTTCAAAATTTCAGCAATCTTGAGAGGAGCTCCATACAGCCGACTATCATCAGAATCATTCCTTCCAGACAATTCAAACCAGTAAACCCAATCGTCCCACTCAGCCTGAATTAAAAAATCAAGATTTGAAATTAAACCATCCAGTTTAGAAGTCTGGGCCAGAAGCTCCTGGTACATTTGTTTTTGATAACGAATACTTTCTGACGGAGTTTCTCTGATAACCTCTAAAAGATCATTTAAAGCGGAGTAAAGTTGTTTCAAATAGTTGCCGAACTCTTCCACATAACCTGAAAGATTTTCATACAGTCCATCATTACTGCGATATCGGAAACGGGAAGTAAATTCATTGCGGGTTTTATCAGGAAGAATGGAACGCAGATAGCTGGTTAATTCCTTAAAAAATCCCTGGCAAACAGTCATGCTGGTTTGAACGAGAGGCAAAAGATTATTAAGATGCCCCATCAATAATTCTTTTCTCGACGATTCGAGATCACTTAATTGTATCCTTTTTTGCAGATGAACCAAGACGCCGGTGTTGTATCTTTCTTTTGAGTATAATTTTTGGAGGGTTTCCCTGAAATCCCAGATTGAGACCTGAACACCCAGATATTCTGTGGCAACTTTCTCAATATTGTGTGCCTCATCAAAAATAACATTAACATATTCACTCAGAATGGAATTTTCAGCAGCCAGATCTGAGAAGAGCAATGAGTGGTTGACCAATACAATATGTGCATCACGTGCATTATTGCGGGCACGCCACAGGAAACAATGATTATAATATTTACATGATTTGCCGGGGCAATAGTTATCCTCGGCAATAAACTTTTTCCAAACACTTATATTTCTCTCCACAGCAAATCCATTATTCTCTGAAATGTCACCTGTGCGGGTATTTTTTACCCACATGAACAAAGGCAAAATTTTGCTGCGCTCATAATTATTCAGACGATATTTCATTTCATTCAGAACTGTAAACCATTTATCGAGACAGAGATAATTAGATTTACCTTTAAGGAGAACCGCTTTAAACTTTTTCTTCAGAATGGAATGAAGTATGGGCAAATCTTTATAAAAAAGTTGTTCCTGAAGATTTTTTGTGTTGGTACTGATAATTACCCGACCGAACGGTCCATAATTCTTAAGGCTCCAAGCAAGGGACGGCATGAGGTAGGCCATAGATTTTCCGGTACCGGTACCGGCTTCAACAACCAAGAAACGTGATTCATTAAATGATTTAGCCACTTCTCCGGCCATAGAAACCTGTACTGATCTATGCTCAAAAGTACCAAATGATTTCTGTAATAGTCCCTCGTGATCAAAAAACGAAGTGACTTCCTTGACATCGATCGGTTCGGTTTTAAGACGTCCGTTTTGCGGTGTATCCTCCTCGCCAATGATGTTATATAAACTGGTTTGATATGTAAGTTCCTCTCTGTCAAATTCGGGTTCAAAATGATATTTCCCGGAAGCCAGAAATGCATGAAGATGCATAAAATAAAATTTTAAAGGTTCGTCCGTTGGAGCCAGAATTTCAATAAACCGGCGAATATCCCGAAAATCAGTTCGAAGGGAAATTTTAATCAACTCCAAAAATAATTGGGCCGTAGTGAGGGCATCCGGCAATGCCCGGTGCGTTTTATCCGGTTTAATATTGAAATATGCAGCCAGTTTACTCAGTGAAAATCCAGGATGAAAGGGTAAAAATATTCTGGCCAGTGTTACCGTATCATGCTTTTCATTAGCGTCAAAATATCCTTTTCGGTTTTTTAGGAGCTTCTCAGATTCAGTTTTGCTTTTGTCCAGGTGATACTCCAGGAATCCCAGATCGAACGAGATATTATGAGCGACGATGGGATCGGATGCAATAAATTGCAGAATATCTTCACGAGCATCTGAAAATTTCGGTGCATCTCTCAGCAGTCTATCTTCAATACCGGTTAATTGAGTAATACTGTGCGGAACTGCTCTGCCGGGATTTATGAGTAATTCCAGTACATCGGTTCGCTCACCATTCATGAAACGAACTGCGGCCACTTCAATGATTGTTTCCTTCCGGCAATCCAGACCGGTTGTCTCGACATCCAGTGCCACAAAGCGGTCTAAATTTAATTCCTTCAAAATCCGGTGGTCAAACATATTAGTATATTTTTATGCACCTGTTCTATAGAAATATATGGATATTAATTAGATTATGCTACATAAAAAATGCAAAACAGAGAATTCTGTTCTGCATGAAAATAATTCAGGAATACACTTGTTTCTTCAAAATATGAATTGAATGTTGATAGTTCAAATTTTTTCAGGATCAGCTGATTTCCAGTTCCTGTGGTTTATGACGGAGAACTTTCTCGTTGTGCAATTCTCCTCTGTTCAGAGACATGGTTTTTGTTGAATCTGCTTTCAGATATGATTTGAGAGTGTCCATCGCAATCCAGGGATCAACCGTGTCTCCACAGGTAAAGACATCTACTGCGGCGTATCGGTATTCCGGCCAGGTGTGTATAGCCAGATGGGATTCCGCGATAACCACTACACCACTCACTCCATGGGGATTAAAGGTATGCACTACTGAATTAACAATTGTTGCACCACATACCAGAGCGGCTTTTTTCATAATCATTTCAACCTGTTCCGCATCATTCAGAATCTCGGCATCGCAATTAAAAAACTCAGCCAAAAGATGGCGACCCAGTGCATTCAATCGCTGACTCCTTTTTCTGATTTAGTAATTTACCATTAAAACTTCTGCATTTTTATTTGACAAATTTTTTAAGGTAAGGCGGTTATCGAAAAACATGTAAAAACAATCCCCCCGATTCATTCTTTTTTCCTCGTGATTGAGTTTTACCTGCAAGTTTCCTCTGACAACAAAACCAAATCCTTCATCTTCCTCAAAATGTAACTGAAAATCAGCCATCGGTTTCAGGGTGAGAAGCTTCGGTTCCATTTCCAGATATTTAAGTCGTGGGATAAGATTTTCAAAAATAAAATTTCGACCTGATTTTTCAATTGTTCTTTCTTTAGTTGTATATATAAATTTTTCCCTTTCAGAAAAATCGCTGAAAAACGAAGATAGTTCAACACCAAGAACATCCAATACCTGTTTTAAGGTGGTAACTGAAGGCACCGTTAAGTCCCGCTCCAATTGAGATATAAATCCTTTAGTGATGCCAGCCTTGTCTGCGAGCTCTTCTATTGTAAGACCCTTAAGTTTTCTTATCCGTCTTATTTTATTCCCGATTTTCATAATAATATTTTATATATTAAACAAAATATTTCATAAACTGTTATTAAAATTATTGAAATGTTTCTGGATAAGCAAATTATAAATCAACTTATTTTGAATCCTTTGATGAAGAATTTTTGCTGTAAAAAAAATACTGGTTTTGGATCTGTTTTAATTAGTAAGTCTCTCTTGCTTTTTATATGTCATTTATTTAATTTCGTTTGTCTTGAGAGAATCGAGAATATGATTGATAATCCTTACCATACTATGGACTCTTGAAACTTCAAACCGAGGTAACCGATAATGCCCCTACGAAATATGACAAACCTCTTTGTTTTGGCAATTTTCATTTTTGTTTCTTTTAACAGGGTATTTGCAGCTACTCCACAATGGTATATTGACTATCAGACTGGCTTGAACGCCATGGAATTCCAGCACTGGCAGAAAGCCATTTCGCATTTTCAGAATGCCCTGAAAGCACATAGTAAGGATTCAGGAAAACTCCGGGCATTTGGAGCTGTTTTCATTGAATACTATCCACACCGGGAAATGGGAATTTGTTATTATAATCTCGGGGATATTGAAAATGCACGCAAAGAGCTGAATATTTCCCTCCAGCAAAGTTCATCCAGGAGAGCGCAGATGTATCTGGATGATATTAACAGGGGCAACTTTCCAAAATCTGTAACTCCCGGTAGCCCGGAAATAGAAACAGCCGAGGGAAATGCCTTTCCTGAATCAGTTGCCGAAGAAAGCCCGGAATACAAACTTGCCGGTGCAGAAATCGTCGGAGACCGATTGAGTGTGGCTGTATTACCTTTTGAAAGTAAAGGCCTGGGTGCGGAACTTGGTTCTATTGACCTTCTTGACAAACTGATCACCGGATTTGTTAATATTAATCGTTTTAAAGTAATTGAGCGGGCATTGCTGGAAAAAATTCTGGAAGAGCAAAAACTGGGAATGAGCGGAATCATTGATGCTTCCACTGCGGCTGAAATCGGAAAGGGAATCGGTGTTGATGCTGTGATTGTAGGCAGTGTGACCAGGGCACAAAATGCTTTGAGCATTGATGCCCGGGTTATCGACACCGAATCGGCGGCTATCATTAC
>JAFGSO010000549.1 GCA_016934605.1 Calditrichota bacterium
GGAAAACCAGCACTGCAAACAGGATTGTCAGTAAGCCTGCCGATATTCCAATGAAAAGCTTTCTCATACTTTTCTCCTTCTGCTGTTTAATTCAAAATAAAGTGAATATTATTCCGGTCTAAAGTTTCTTTACTGTTCATTCCGGTACAGCACATTCAGTTTTGCTTCAATCAGCTCTGAATGCTGCAGATTCAGCAACCGGGACATTTTGTGAACCAGGTAATCTTCATGCTTGTCCAGTTTTCCGTCCATGTAAATCACCTCCCATACCATTTCGATAATTCGTTTCTTTTCTTCCCGGCTGAAGTTTTCATTGATCACACTGGTGAATTGCCACAAATCATTACTGTTCTGCAGCTCCGCTTCAGCTTGCAGCAGAATTTCTTCAATGGTTTCTCTATCCAGATCGTATTCAACCCTTAGCAGGTCCTGAATTGCCTTCTGCTCTTTTTTACTGAATGAACCGTCTATACAGGCCATTTCCATCAGCAGAGCAGCGGCGGCAACATGTAACCTCTGGTTATTTTCTCCTGTCTCTTTCAAATATTCTGAATCTGCCCGGGTTCCTAAAAATTTGTGAATTATATCGATCATTTTTTTGTTTCCGGAATTTGCATCAAAAGTAAATAATTTTGTAAAAATATGAATTGAACCACTCAAAGCAAAACTGATAATTCATCCAAAATCCTGGCCTTCCCGTTCGGCTACCAGCGCGAGTCAGGGACTACTTAATTATATATGACACCCCATTCTAATACGGTAAATCCATCCCGTTTATAGTCTGGAATTTCAGGCCGCTTGACGGTAACATTCCCTGTGTATTCCTCAATCCAATAGATAATACGATTCAGGTTCTCCGGAGGAAGACTAAAATTTATTTCGATTACATCTGATAGTTCTTTCGTGAAATGGGGATAGATTACATAGGTTTTCTCTGAACTAAAATAGGGAAGCCAATAATCCAGAAAATCCTTTATTTCCATGACTGAAAAAGTTAAATCTGCCAGGTTTTTTCTGAAAAAATCATCTAATTCTTTTCCTTTCACAATCCAGGCGAATTCCCGTTGTAATATATTTGGGATCCTGGCCTCATAAAACAAATACCTGTATTCTGTATTTATGAACCCTGAAGGTTCCACCTGAATATGCCAATTGTTTACATATTTCGGATTGGATTCGAGAATCTCTCCACCTTTTGGGAAATGCAACTCAACATCCATTTCTATTTCTTCGGCTGGATAAATGTAGATATTTGGTTTTCTAACAACAACCCCACCATTAAATGTGGTATCATTTCCGTCAAGTCCCGTTAGAGCATCCATATTTTTCTCACAATTGAAGAAAATTGTTACGGTGAGAATAAGTAATGGAATATAAATGAGAGCTTTTAACATATTTTACCTCAATTCAATTTGTTACCGAATATATTATGTATTGATAGAAGTGTAAATAGTTCCTAAATTTTAGCAATTGCTTTCAGACAAACCGGAGAGTATTTATGAAAAGAGATCAAAGCCTTCATATCAGTTGGGAGAGATATAGGGAAACTGAGCAGTTCCTTTTAAAATCTCTGCAATCCTACAAGACAGATTTTCCAGAGGTATTGAATTTCGAGAAAATTCTCTACCAAGAGACCAGTACACGATTCAACGACTGGATTGATCATCTGGTTTTCAGGGCCGGTGATCTGTTTAACCGAACAATCGAAGAGCTTGGATTCATCAGGCAGGATATAGTGGGTGAAAGCGATGAGCTGGTATATCATCATCCCGGCTCCATTTTCCCTCCCATCCTCATTGTGCAGGATAAGAATCCCTCCACCGAGTTATTATTTTCCGTATCGCTTATGGTAGAAAATTTGCCGGTATTTCTGAGTAAGTTTGGACTGCCGGGGGAAATTGAAGGATCCCCTCTGAGTCCCTACCGGCGTGCCCGGGCCTGGAAGAGGGATGGACGTGAACTCTGGGTATCTGAAAGGCAGGGAACGGCCGGTTTTTTACCGGAAGAAATGCCTGGTGATTTTGCGCATCAGGTACTGGCTGCGCATCAGGTGTGGCTTACCCGTAAAAGAAGCTTCGAAAGCCGTAAAAAGGGAATAGATTTCGCTATTAAAAAAGCAGAAGCACTTGTTTCGCAATTGGGGCAGGATCTGGCAGCCTGGGTTGCTTTTCGGGCGGAACGGGATTACTGGCAGATTCGTAACCGTGCCGGGCAGATACAGAAACGACGCCAGGATGTCTACGGATTAGGATGGGCAAATCACGATCATCATACATTCCGCAGCTCACGCGAATCTTTTATCGATCTGCTTCATCTGCTGTCGGTATTCGGCTTTCAGCGCCGGGAGAAATTTTATGCCGGTGCTGAAGCAGGCTGGGGAGCTCAGGTCCTGGAACAACCGGTTTGTGGACTGGTAGTTTTTGCGGATGTCGATTTATCTCCTCATGAACTGGAAATGGATTTCATGACCGAAAAACTTTCTTCGCGTGCGGATAAAGGTACCGTTGGCCTGTGGTGTGCCCTTCATGGTGAATCCGTGCTGGAAGCAGGACTTCATCATCTGGCCTGCCGCTTCTCCTTCACCAGGGCTCAAAATGACCTGGAAAAGGAGGGTGTATATATGTTGCCGCCATTCAGTAACCTTCCGTTTCTCAAGCAGGCATTCACTCAGGGTGAAAAATGGATGGTGAAGAAAGAGACCCTCAGGAAACTGAAAGAGAATGGCCAGCTCAGCGATTCCCAATTAACATCTTTTACGCAGGAAGGTGTTATCGGAAGTCATATGGAGAATATTCAACGCGATGAAGGTTTTAAGGGCTTTAATCAGGAAAGCGTCAGCGATATTATTCGCCGCACCGATCCCCGTTACGATTTTGGAGCTGCCTGAGTAATCGGAGTGATAAAGGATGATCTGAATATGATGGATATATTTTTTTATGAAGCCTTCGAGGAAGAAACAGAAAAGTTGAAAAAATATCTGCCCGGGGATATAAAGTGCGGCTTTAGCTGGAAAACAATCCAGGAAGAGAATCAGGTAAATCCACCTTCCAGGCTGATCAGCATAAGGACGCAGTCGGAGATTCCCGTTAAGTGGAGTAGCAAACTTGATGCTATTCTGACCAGAAGTACCGGATACGATCATATTCTGCGTTTTCATTCCCGGTCCAGCAGTAATGTGAATTATGGTTATCTGCCACTTTATTGCAACCGGGCTGTGGCTGAACAGGCTATGCTTTTATGGATGTCTCTCCTGCGGAAACTGAAAGTGCAGGTTTCACATTTCAGGAAATTTAACCGGGATGGAATAACCGGGCAGGAATGCCAAGGCAGAATTTTAACGGTGTTTGGAGTTGGGAATATCGGCTCAGAGGCGGTTAAAATAGGGCAGGGGCTAGGGATGACAGTTCTGGGTGTAGATCCGGTGGAAAAACATTCCTTTGTAAAATATGTGAATCCGGATACAGGTCTGGAAAAAGCGGATATTTTACTCTGCTCGATGAATCTTAAGCCGGGTAATTATGGATTTTTCAATTATGAGCGTTTGAAAAAAGCAAAAAAAGGAGTCATTTTTATAAACATTGCCCGGGGTGAAATGAGCCCATCGGCGGATTTATTACAACTGTTGAAAGAAGGGCATCTGGGAGGTCTGGGAATGGATGTTTATAATCATGAAGCTGAACTTGGGGTTTCTCTTCGATCGGCATCACTGAGCGACAATCCTGAAATCAGGGCAGTTCTTGAAATGTCCGCTATGGATAATGTGATAATGACGCCCCACAATGCGTTCAATACCAGTGAAGCCGTGGAACGAAAATCACTTCAGAGCATCCAGCAGATAGATCATTTTCTGAAGAATAACTCCTTTCTCTGGCCGGTTCCATTGGAGGAATACTTTTAAGTCATTTGCAAAAGCCTGAACCGGGCACGAGGAACCAGTAACCAGTCCTTAAAGCAAGAGAACAAGATACAAGAGAACAAGAAAGTGAATACAAAGTACAAAATAGAGAAAGCAGAGAGCAGAAAGCAGTAAGCAGTATCCGGCATTCCCGACTCCATGTCAACTTCCGGTTGACCCGTCGGGACTAAAAATTCCCAGGTTTAGCCAATTGCCAGTCGGTGGGAAACAAGATGACGAGACACAAGAAGAGGAGAAAATAGTACAAAATACAAAATCTAAAATATTAAATATAAAATATTAAAATATTCATTCGGTCTATAATCAATGTCCCTCTGAAACAGTAACTGGTGTTTCGAATCTGTTTTTATCCTCCATATCTTTATACCTTTATACCCCCATTCCCCTATTCCCTATACCATTTTTTTATTCATTGTATAATATTTCACTAAACATTAAATTTCGATTTTTCAGAAAGTGTCAATCAACCGACAGGATTGAAAATGGATAAAATTGAACAGGTAAAGCAAAAATGGGAAGAGAATGTACTGAACCGGGTGCTTTCAAAATTTCCGGAGCGAAAAAACCGGTTCGAAACTGATTCCGGTATCGAAATCAAACGGATTTATTCGCCCGATCCCGGGTTCGATTACCTGGAAAAGCTGGGGTTTCCGGGTTCGTTCCCGTTTACCCGGGGTGTTCAGCCCACTGCTTACCGCGGACGGTTATGGACCATGCGTCAGTATGCCGGATTCGCCACAGCAGAAGAATCAAACCGGCGATACCGATATCTGCTGGAAAGCGGAACAACCGGATTGTCTGTGGCCTTCGATCTGCCGACCCAGATCGGATACGATTCGGACGATCCCATGGCTGAAGGAGAAGTGGGAAAAGTGGGAGTCGCTATCGATTCTCTGGAGGACATGGAAATATTGTTCAATCAGATTCCCCTTGACAAAGTTTCCACTTCTATGACTATTAATTCAACCGCCAGTATTCTTCTGGCCATGTATGTGGCTATTGCTAAAAAACAGGGCGTAGAACTTTCTCAGATCTCGGGAACTATTCAGAATGATATTCTGAAAGAATATATTGCCAGGGGGACCTATATTTTTCCTCCGGAACCGTCTATGCGGATCATTACCGACATTTTTCGCTATTGTCAGGAACACCTGCCCCGCTGGAACACCATTTCTATCAGCGGTTATCATATCCGGGAAGCCGGCTCCACAGCAGTACAGGAAATAGCTTTTACTTTTGCCAATGCCATTGCTTATGTTCAGGCGGCCATCGATGCAGGCCTGGATGTGGATGATTTTTCCGGCAGGCTCTCATTTTTCTTCAATTCACATAATAACCTCTTTCAGGAAATTGCCAAATTCAGGGCAGCCAGGCGGATGTGGGCGAAAATTATGAAAGAACGTTTCGGAGCTAAAAATCCGAAAAGTATGATGCTCCGCTTTCATACCCAAACGGCGGGAAGTTCACTCACCGCTCAGCAGCCGGACAATAATATCGTCCGGACAACCATACAGGCACTGTCAGCGGTTCTGGGTGGTACACAGTCTCTTCATACCAATTCAAAGGACGAAGCACTGAGCCTACCAACCGAGGAATCTGCCCGAATTGCCATCCGAACTCAGCAGATTATTGCCTATGAGAGCGGTTGTGCGGAAACAGTGGATCCCATGGCAGGCTCCTACTATGTAGAACAGCTGACCGATGAAATTGAACGTCTCGCCTTTGAATATATCGATAAAGTCGATCAACTGGGTGGTTCTGTCCCGGCAGTTAAACAAAAATATTTCCAGAACGAGATTGCCCGGAGCGCCTA
>JAFGSO010000550.1 GCA_016934605.1 Calditrichota bacterium
GGTTTATTTCTTCCGGAAAACCGCCGGATGAAGAACCTCCCTGTTTTTCAAGAGCAGGGAAGCCCAGAGCAGAAGGGAGAAAAGCAGTCCGGAGGGCTTCAATATTAATCAACAGAACCTTTCCAGGGTCCGAAGGACTGACATGTTTATTGACAAAAGACTAAAAGCGGAAGGGCAAAAACCACTGAATAAAATAGAAAACTATCAGGTCTTAAAGTATCAGATAAACGCCTTATCAGAAATGTATTTTTATGATAGTTGCGATAGCTGCTGAAGGTGTTTGATTGATAATGCTGTTACATTTGAGTGCAGAGGATAACTTTCCTTTCCCGGATAAATGACGAATCCCTGCTTGCAGGACAGGTCTTCAAAAGCGTTCCAGAAACCGATGGTCGGTTTTGGCTGCAGGGAATATTTTATTTCTATGGCAGTAACAGTATTCTCCGGTGAAATGGTTATCAGATCAATTTCCGCTCCAGCACTCGTGCGATAGTAAAACTTCTGCCAGTTTGTTGGTAGAATCTCAAGAAGCTGTGAAATGATGAACCCTTCCCAGGAACTGCCGACGATTGGATGGGAATACAGAATTTCAGTGTTTGATATGTTCAGTAATGTATGTAGAATTCCCGAATCTCTGAGATAAATTTTCGGAGACTTTACCAACCTCTTTTTAATGTTCCCATAATACGGGAGCAGTTGACGCACCAGAAAAGAATCTGATAAAATGTCTAAATAATTTCTGGCAGTCGGGGGACTTACCCCTAAACTGTTGGCTATCTGGCTGGCATTCCAAATCTTACCATGCATATGAGCCAGCATTGTCCAAAATCTGCGCAGTTGTATAGCGGGTATTCTGATTCCAAGCAGAGGAAAATCTCTTTCAAGATAGGTTTGAATAAAAGATTCCCGCCAGGTGTAACTAATTGTATCATTATCGCTCAGATAACTGATAGGATAACCACCTCTTAACCATCGTTTTTTAACAATAGGTTCAGTGTATCCCAATTCATCTAACGTAAATGGTGTAAGTTCATGGTAGATGATTCTTCCGGCCAGGCTTTCCGAGGGTTGCCGTATGAGATCGGGAGATGCAGAACCGAGTATCAGGAATCTGCCACTGCGGCGATTTTGATCGACCAGAGCCCGGAGAACCGGAAACAAGTCTGGAAGTCTCTGTATTTCATCGATGATGATTAGTCGATCACTGTATTGCTGCAGATATAATTCCGCATCGCTGAGTTTGTTCAAATCCGAAGGAAGCTCCAAATCAAGGTAGATTGCACCTTATAAATTTGGTTTCAGGTGCTTTGCAAGGGTGGTTTTACCCACTTGCCTGGATCCCAACAATCCAACCACCGGAAAATTTTTCAAGGAATTCATTATTTGAGGTGTCAATGCACGCTTAATCATGCTTGAAAATTAAAAGGTGGCCTTTCAATATTCAAGAATTATTTTATAATTATCCCTGTTTTATCAGATTATCATAAACCCGAGGGTGGGGAAGGGTTATGACGACAATATTTCGCCTGCTTAGGGAACTATCTTTAAGACAAAAGAAAAAAGAAAAAAGACAAAAGCGAAGTCCGGCCAAGGGACGGGTAAAAAGTCAAAACAGGGAAGTTTTAATTCCAAGCCCCACGCTTTTATTCGTTATCCGTTATCCGTTATCCATTTTCCGGTATTCGTTGTCCGTTATCCGTTATCCGTTATCCATTTTCCGGTATCCGTTGTCCGTTATCCGTTATTCGTTATCCGTTATCCGTTATCCGTTTTCCGTTATCCGTTATCCGTTTTCCGTTATCCGTTATCCGTTATCCGTTTTCCATTTTCCGGTATCCGTTATCCGTTGTCCGTTTTCCATTATCCTTTTACTTCTACCTCATCAAAATCATCTTCTTCGTTTCCACATAGTCGCCTGCCTGCAGCCTGTATAGATATACTCCACTGGCAAGATTGGAGGCATCCCAGTCGTATGAGTATGAACCGGCAGATAGTCTGTCAGAGACAAGCGTGGCTACTTCCTCTCCGATAATATTGAATATCTTCAGACTAACTTTACTCGTCTTCGGTAGATCAAATTTTATGGTCGTACTCGGGTTGAAGGGATTGGGGTAGTTTTGATGAAAAGCGTAATCCTTTGGAATGGTACTTTTAAAATCTTGCATTCCTACTATCATAGTCATCGTACTATCCTGCCAGTACAACGTCCGGTGACTATGAATATTGAGTGAAAAATTGATTGTATCTATTAAGGGATTGTTATTCGTCCTAACGTAATATGCATTTGGAGAAAATACTGCCTCACCGGGTAGTATATCTCCGAAATGTTGACGTGCATTTCCAATACTGATTACCGTTGTATCATCGCATAATAATTCCATATCAACATCTTCGGCCGCACTACTTAACCCTTCATTTCTAATTGAAATATACACGTGTGCCCGGTAGCCGGCTGACAGTTTGGTTATCTGTTGAATCTGATAATCATCAAATACCAGTGGGCCGATCGTCGTCACACCCGGTGTTTCAGACTGAATTGTGTAATAACCTGAGTCCAAAGAAAAGGTATATATCTGAACCCTGTAGGATTTTTCTCCAACCGGTGCGGACCATGAGCCACCATAAAGACCATCACCGGCTGAACTGTCACAGTGCATGCCATCATCAAATAATTGAATTGTATCTGCAATTGAATTATCAAAACTTTTCATAACAGATTTTATATTAACCTGATGATTATCTGGATTCACTAAATCGGTTCTCAACCACAGAGTATCGGTTTCCGGAATAAGATAATTTTTGTTAACGGTAGTGTTTTGAACATTGGGATAAATGGTTTTAACTGTATTAGTCTGAAGTATCCAGTTATCAGGATCCAGTAAAATCTGGTTTGGTTCATCCGAGGTTAATAAATGAAATGACTGACTTTGTAAAGAATCCCATACAACGAACCGTTCACTGTCAGAATCCGTGATCACCAGGACATCAATCGGCATCCAGAAAATACCGGTATTCGTTTGTCCCTGGTCGATAAATAAAGTGGTATTATATTGATTGGCCACTTTTTGAACAGTCCATCCATAAATATAGGATGGATAATGTTCACCGTAAATCCATTGCTGGAAATATTTTTGCAGATTCATACCGCTGACCTGTTCACAGATTGATTGGAAATCTTCAGTCGTTGCAGTTCCATATTGATGCAGAGGTGACGTATAATAGGATTTAAGAATATTAAAAAAGACACTATCTCCCGTCACATATCTCAACATATGTAATACCCAGGAACCCTTGTTGTAACTCAAATCATGATCAAAAATAGGTTCATTCAATGGATCCTCCACAAAAATGGTGCCCGGTCCATAATATCTTTTTCCCATTTGGTAATTTATAGCGTAGGCTAAATTATAAATATGCTCCAACCACAGGGTTTCACAATAGGTGGCAAATCCTTCATTCAGCCATATATGATGAAAACTTTTACAGGTGATTAAGTCCCCCCACCATTGATGTGCCAGTTCGTGGGCAATGGTGATCTCATTCAGCATACTTGTTCCCCAAAAACTCGAACAGGTTTGGTGTTCCATAGCACCGGATGCCCCCTGAAAATAACAATCAGCCTGCCCATATTTTTCCGCAATAAAAGGATATTCGCCAAATAATCTGGAAAAACAGGTAATCATGTCTTTAACTTTTCTGTGAATAGGCATATAATTACCCGGAAATGAATAGAAGTAAATTTTCATGGTATCCGTACCGTTATTATATACATAATTATCATAATGGACTTCGTAGGGATAAATAGCAAGTGAGACTAAATAGGTGCTGATGGGATATTGTTCATGCCACCAGTAGGTTGTGAAGTCACCCACTGTCACTTTCTCCCTGAGATTACCATTTGAAGCTACAATATATTCATTTGGGACGGTTACTTTTATATCCATGGAATCGGCTTTGTCGGATGGGATATCTTTACAGGGCCACCATGTACGTGCACTGAATGGTTCGCTAAGTGTCGCTATCATAATTTTTCCCAGATAAGTCGAATATCCATAGGCAAGAATCGAAAGGGGAGCATCTTGTGGTCTGCCGCAATAGGAAATAATTAAAGATATTTGTTCTCCCTGGTTATATAAACGATCCAGTTCTATAGTGAGTATATTGTTCTGGAAAGTGTAATTCAATTGTACACCTGGTACTTGAACCAGATGTATATCAGTAATAATCATATTTTCCCAGAAATTCAGCTCCATATTGTTTATACTCTGGCCAGTTACTGTGGCATTTATCTTTACAGTTCCAAATAGAGTGTCTGTCATAAAATCCGGAGATAGACTCAGCATATAATAATTTACATCATACGTCATCTGATTCTGAGTGATTTGCGTTTCGCATTGTATCAATTTCTGATAGTATTTTTCTTCAGATTGAAAAAGTGCCTTATAGTGCTTTTGCACAGGTTGTGCCGGTTGGGAGTAAGCAGTAGGTATAAAATAGAGGAACAAAAAAGATATATATATTTTCCCGAAAGTAAAGCTGATTTTATGAGTCATAACTTTCCTTTCTTTTATATGAAAATTTGCGGCAATCTTAATATATTATTCACATAACGAAACTATGTTTTTCCGCAATTAATGATGCGATTCGTGTTCTATAATACAACAGTCAAACCGGACGATAAATAATCCTCTTGGGGGGAATTGTCATTTCAGTATACAGGCGAGTTCCTGTTAAATCCCATGCAAGCTGCTTATTCGTTTGTCCTGCTCCCCTCAGACCAGGGCAACTTCCCACAGGAGACTTTTTAATATACACTATTCTGAAAGATTTGTAAATATTATACGGTTCCTTTCATACTTATCACGATTTGTTGATCAATCTGTGTAATTTCAAAAGGTAACAATTCCTTTTTTTAGTCTCTATTATAATGAAACGGACACCAGAGCAAATTTTTGCAGAATTATTTTAAATATTTTCAAAAGAAAATGAGTCGGCAGTCACACTACCAAACATCCGGTTATTATTTGGTAATTTGTACTTTATTCGGTCTTTCTCCTGTTTCCTGAATCCTGCCGAAACTATGGATGGTTGAGTCCCGACGGGTCAACCGGAGGTTGACAGGGATTCGGGAGCCCCTGAGCCTTTGCACCTTCTCTTTGCGCTTTGCTCTATGCTCTATGCTACTATCTAATCAAAATCATTTTGTGCGTCTGCACAAATCCACCAGCCTCCAGTCGGTAGAGGTAGACTCCGGAAGCCAGGTTTCCTGCATCCCAGTCGTATGAGTATGAAC
>JAFGSO010000551.1 GCA_016934605.1 Calditrichota bacterium
AAAGACCGGATTGCCGATAACATGCTGCAGCAGATACTCACCCGTACCGATGAATATGACGTCATTGCTACTCCCAATTTAAATGGAGATTATCTGAGCGATGCCTGTGCAGCGCAGGTGGGCGGACTGGGAATGGCTCCGGGAGCCAATATCGGAGACTATCATGGACTTTTTGAGGCGACCCATGGTACGGCGCCGAAGTACGCTGGTCAGGATAAGGTAAATCCATCCTCGGTCATTCTTTCCGGAGTGCTGATGTTTCGCTATCTCAGGTGGAATGAAGCAGCAGAAATCATTGAAACTGCTCTCGAAAGTACTATTATGAAAAAGCAGGTGACCTACGATCTTGCCCGTCAGCTGGGGAGCAATATTAAACCACTGAAAACCTCCGAATTCGGAAAGGCTATTGTCGATAACTTCTGAACAGATCTCCAGAATAAAGCATGAGCATTCCGTTTTGTGGGAGAAGGCTTTCAAAATTTAAAAATTCGGGAAACACCATAAATTTAAATGTCAGAAACTATTAATTCCCGTCAGAAACGGGCAGAAAGTATTCCTTATCAGGTGCTTGCTTCTATTTACAACCAGGTAATGCGCCATGTAAATTATCATCACTGGGCAGGCTATATACAAAACATCATAGGGAAAAATCTGAATGAACCCGTTAAAATGCTGGATATCGGATGCGGAACAGGAGAGCTGATACACCAGGTTGGAAAATTCGGTTATAAAGCAGATGGCTGCGATCCATCCGAAGCAATGCTGGCCGTAGCCCGGCTAAAAAATCCTCACAGGAAATTCTGGACCGATCGCCTTCCGGAACTGGGCAATACACCTTCCGGAAAATATAATGTCATGACTTCACTCTATGATACCGTCAATTATCTGACGTCTCTTGATGATATAGATAAAGCGCTGGACAGGATTTATCGAATACTTCCGGCCAATTCCCTGTTCATCTTCGATCTGGTCAGTCAAACTTTTTGCAAACTCTATTTCGATAATGTCCGTGATGAAGAGGTTCTGGACGGACAATATGCATACAAAAGGAATTCCTATTTTGTTCAAGAGAGTTCCGAGCAGATTAACGAATTTGCCATCTACACGCCGGACGGAATTTTTGAAGAAAGACATATTCAAAAAATTTATGGATTTGAGGAGATTGAAAAACTCATCCGTCAAAAAACTGATTTTGAAATCGTTGGCATATACGAAGATTTTACTTTTTATGAAGCAGACCCGAAAAGTAACCGTGCCCATTTTGTATTGAGAAAAATAAATCATGATTGAATTTTACAATGTATCAACCATTGGTCTCAATGCACCGATTTTAAGAAAGATTTCCCTCAATATTAATAAGGGGGAATTCGTCTATCTGATAGGAAAAACCGGTGCCGGAAAAACGACCCTTCTTCGCATGATTTATATGGATCTGTTTCCTTCGCAGGGCAATATCATTGTCGATAAATACAGTTCATCCACCATAAAACGCCGACAGATTCCGTATCTGCGACGCAAGGTGGGGGTTGTTTTTCAGGACTTCAAACTGCTCCCGGACAGGAATGCATACGATAATATCGCATTCGCTCTGCAGGTTATCGGAGCAAAACGCCGGGAAATCAAGAGCAGGGTATTGAGTGTTCTTACCCAGGTCGGATTAAATCACAAACGCTATCACATGCCGGAAATGCTTTCGGGAGGAGAAAAACAACGGGTGGCCATAGCCAGGGCTCTTGTAAATGAACCATTCATTTTACTGGCAGACGAGCCCACCGGAAATCTTGATCCGGAAGCCTCCCATGGTATCGTAGAACTGCTGGAACGGATCAACAAGAGCGGTACAGCGGTATGTATGGCCACACATAATTATGAACTGATACGGCTGGCTCCACACAGAACCCTGGTTTTGGACGGCGGTCAGATTCGCCAGGAAATAATGCCGGATAGCCTGAAAAAAATTCAGGGGACCTCATGAATCTGTTCTTTTTTATCCGGGAAGGAATTATTGGTCTCAAGAGAGCCAGAATGTCTGCACTGATATCCATTATATCACTATGTCTGGCCCTTACCCTCATCGGCATTTTTTCCCTCGCAGGTATTAATCTGAAGGACGTGGTATATCGTTTTTATAAGGAAATTGAGATTGAAGCCTTTCTCGATCCCGCTATTCAGAATAGCGAGATAAAAGAGATTGAAAATAAAATTGCCGGATATCAGGAAACTGCCTCTGTAAGGTTCATTTCCCGGGAACAGGCCTTAAAGGAATTCCAGGAAATTTTCGGAGAAGATATCGGAAAGGTATTGAGTGAAAATCCACTACCTCCTTCCTTCCGGATTGTTCTGAAATCCTCGCATTCAACCCCGGAAACAGTTGAAATAATCGCGCGCGAACTCACCCAGCTGAAAGGTATACAGGAAGTTATCTATCACAAGGAAATTATTCAGTTTCTTCACAGGTATCTGACCATTGGCGTTACGGTTGTGAGCATTATTGCTTTAACCATGCTCATCATCATCACCATTCTGGTTTTTAATACTATCCGGCTGACCATATATGCCCGCCGTAATATCATTCAGATAATGAAGCTGGTAGGAGCTACCAATTATTTTATCAAGGGGCCATTTATTTTTGAAGGAATTTTTCAGGGATTGCTGGGAGGTGCGTTGAGTGCGACCATCATCTGGGGGATTTCCCGGGTGATAATAAGCACCATTTTCCCTGAACTTAACATAGAGAATTATTTCTATCTTCTGCTGCTTGGTTTGGGAATGATCCTGGGCCTGGTGGGCAGTTACCTCTCAGTTAATAAATATCTTCAGTACTGATAACAGACCCATCGTTTTCATCCCTCTCCCAACTCCTGTTTTCCATTGAATTTTCTCTAACCCAGCGGATCGAAAATACTCTGTTTTTTCTTCACAACTGTCGTAATGGTAAATTCCACCAGCATGGCAAATGTAACATCTCCCGGGGTTCCCGGTGCCAGTGATCCAGAAGATCTGACGGCAATATTTGAAGCAACATTTGAAGTAAAAATGATATCCTGCAAGGCCTGATCCAGCACACTGACACCTGCGGGAGTTAAAATATCCGATTGTGGTTTACCTTCTGTTTCGCTGAGATTGACATTATTCAGTTTCATGATGCCGGTAAACTGGGAAGATCCATATCGGATATACAGATCCCCGCTTACCACAATATTCTGCACAGATGGTTCCTTTATAGTAATCGCCACACCCTCCAGCACAACTTTATGAAGATGGCGACGTTCTAATCCGCTATCAGCGAGTTTTTTAGTTACATCCTTGATAATGTCATCTGATGGGATAAAAACCGTATCAGAATAGGAACCACCGCTGGTTTTTATAACAAAAAGGGCGGATGTACTTAATGGTATTGGATAAAATACTTCCACATCCTTACAGCCAGTCAATAAAATAATTCCGGTTATGAATAAAACAGAGATATATTTTTTCATGATTAAACTCCTTTTATAAGCCAATACTCAGGCCAGCATTTAATACCTGCTGCTGACCGATATTATAATCCAGGTTAATATGTAACAGCGTAAAGTTGAAGCCAACACCAAGGATTACTCTGAACTTATTTTCGCCGCTAACATCCAGGGAAACATCTGCAGTTTCTATCCCGGTATCGAATGTATAATCCAGTGTGGCCTTATTCGTTTCATAAGCCATACCACCGTACAGGTTAATTACAGGAAACGACTTTCCGACTTCGGCATGGATGGATGTCACATTGCTTTTCACAATGTCACTTATTTTAAACTGGTGATAAAAAAATCCTGCCGCAATATCAAGCGGAGAAAGGGGGATATACTGACTGAGACTGTGACGTATCCCTAAACCTAGAAGAGTAAGATCTCCAATATCTTCACTCAGGGTGGCTTTGAAATATCGCAGGCTGGCTTCTGTACCGAAGATGCTGCCGACGGTGATGGTTGGTGCAGCAATCATAAAGGATTTCATATCGTATCCTCCCGGAAAAACATATTCCGCACCACTCGGCGAAGTGACTGTTGCTCCCTCGGGATCTCCAACCACAGTAGATGTTTCGACTTCATCTAACGGATAGAAATAGCCGGTCGTGGTGGCGGTGAAAGTCCTCTGATCATCAGAAAATACGGCGACCATTCCGTTCAGAGCAATATTGAAATGTAGTCCTATTTTGGGAACATGAGCACTCCGGTACAATCCCGAATTCAGATTTGCACCGAAGGCTGTAATCAGCGGTTTCACATATTCTTCCCCGTTTTCGCCGGCATATCGGGTAATCAGATCTTCCAGCTGCGCCTGAGAGGATGAATAATTTCCGGCAATTAAGAACAGCATAATAATGCTTATAAACCGAATCTTAACGCTCATATCTGGCTCCTGTATTTTATGGTACTTTAAAGATCAATAAACAAAATAGCGGTATCTGGTTTGTCTGCGTAATTCATACCTGTTCAAAACAATTCATTTAACTGAATTTAATATAATTATTTCATTCCTTCCAAGTTTAATGTTGTGATTGCTAATAATTTCTGCAGGAAAAAAATATTGGTATAAGGAAATAGGCGCATAAGGGTATCTGGTTCTAACTGACTATAATTCTTTTTTCTTTTTCCTTTTTTCTTTTTTCTTTTTCCTTTTTAATTGCCCTCTGCTTGCCGGTTCCTGATCATCTTCTATTATGTTTTCTGTTGCCTCTGCTTTAATACCTCAGCCATAATTATTCCGGCGGAAACCGAGACATTCAGTGACTCCGTTTTTCCCACTTGCGGAATACGAAATATATCATCACTATTTTTCAGCAGCAACGGACGGATACCCTTGCCTTCACTACCGATGACAATGACCTGAGGCTGGGTAAAATCCATCTCCCACATTGGTTTTGAAGCATGAGATGAACTGGCATAAATCCAGATCCCGGAATTACGAAGATATCCAAGAGCAGAAGAAGTATTGTCAACTTTACAGATGTCGATATGAAAAACAGCTCCGGCTGATGCTTTTATCACCAGATCAGTTACCGGAACACTCTCCCGCTGGCAAAAAATAATGCCATGAATACCCAGCACTTCAGCCGAACGGATGACAGCTCCGAAATTGTATGGATCATTCAGGCGGTCCAGTAATACCAGATTGGGCACCTCCCCTTTCGAGTGAATATTTTCGATCAAAATATCCAACGGTATAAAATCCACGGCGGAAATCAGTGCTACTACGCCCTGATGCTTTCTACCCGGTACCAGTCTGTCCAGTTTGTCCTGTGAATTCAGGACGAATTGAATTTTCTGGTCTTTTGCCAGTGAATAAATGCGCCTGAAGACCGGTGCTTTTTTACCGGTTAACAGATAAATTTTTTCAATTCGTTCACCGGCTTCCAGCGCTTCCAAAACAGGATTAATTCCATATATTAATGGCATATCTGTTATCCGTTCTTAAGATCAGAATCACTATCATAATTATATGAATGAAACAATACAAAAAAAAGGGCAGGAGAAATAAATGGTAAATCCCCTGCCCTGTTATGGTGAAAAAGTATAGATACATTTAAAATCGTTTGAGGAATCCTATTTTTTATAAATGTAGATATTTCCCCCTGATGTTCTAAGATACAATTTCTGACCGCCGCCGTTGACACTACCCTTCACCCAGCCATTATCGTCACCACGCTCTCCTTTGATTTCAAAATCACTCTCAACTCTCCCGCTGGTGGTTTTGGCGTCTATATCCACGGCAATATTTTCAGCCATATATACACTGATGCTTCCGCCCGATGTTTCAAGACGGCAGTTTTCTGCCGGTTGTCTGGATAGATTTACATTTACCGAACCACCGGAGGTAGTCGCTTCGATGGTACCGAGAACTTCGTCCACATTGATACTCCCTCCGGAAGTTTTGGCATAAACGTTCCCTTGCGCTTCATCAATAGTGATGGAACCACCGGAAGTCCTGGCATCAACATTGCCATTTACCATACCCAGGGTAATACTGCCACCGGAGGTTTTCAGATCCGCATCTCCCTTACTTCCCTTCAGAACTATACTTCCCCCCGACGTGACGCCGGTTACGGGTCCCGATATATCGCCAAACTTCAGGCTTCCGCCGGAGGTTTCAGCATCCACACTTCCTTCCAGATCGTCCACGGAAATGCTGCCACCGGCTGTTTTCAGATCGACATTATAGCGGCTCGGTACTGCAATTTCAAACTCGATCTGCAAATTTTCCCGTTTACGGGACCAATCCTCTTTCAATCGGGCAGTTACATTGACATCATCCGGCGTCTGAGAAAACTCAATATCGAAATTTTTCA
This sequence comes from Calditrichota bacterium, assembly GCA_016934605.1. Taxonomy (GTDB): domain Bacteria; phylum Calditrichota; class Calditrichia; order RBG-13-44-9; family RBG-13-44-9; genus RQOF01. Next base: position 6,323 of record JAFGSO010000551.1, read on the forward strand.
TAAATTCCTTTTCGTCTTCTTCATCCCAACCACTGAATTTATGAATTACTTTAACGTTTACACTATTGCCCGGAGCGGTTATCACAGAAATCGCACCAAGATCGGTTCTTAGAAAAAGAGTTCCTCCCTTTGAAACCGTAAACGATTTCTCAATCGTCTGATCCGCCCTGACGATTTCCCCGGATAAGGTGTTCCCTATCAGAATGCTGAAAATGGCAACTAAAAATATTTTTGTCATACCAATCATAGTTTATCCCCTTATGTTGTTTTATTCGTATCGCAGAGAATCCACGACCTTCAGCCCGGCTGCTTTATATGCCGGATAAAATCCGGAAAAGATTCCAATGGTTGTTGTGGTAATCAGTGAAGCCAGCACTGCCCAGAGCGGCACCGTCATCGGGAGACCGGCAGAGATTGATATCAAGGCGGCTAGACCGATTCCCAGGCCAAATCCCAGAATACCGCCCAGTATACAGAGGGCAACAGCTTCGGATAAAAACTGAAGCATTATATTTACTCTTCTTGCACCCACTGCTTTTCTTATCCCGATTTCCCGGGTTCGTTCAGTCACTGAAACCAGCATGATATTCATTACACCGATTCCGCCAACAGCCAGTGACACCAGTCCTATCAATATTCCTCCCAGCTGAATATACCTGGCCACACTATTGAATGAATCGATGAGTGACTGATTGTAAAAAATATCAAAATCATTCTCCTCACCGGGAGGAACCTTGCGGATTTTCCGCAGAATTCCGATTACCTCACTTTGAGCCTGATCAAACAATTCAGTGCTCCTGGCCATCACAGTGATATTCACAGACTGGTTTCTTCCGTATATTT
>JAFGSO010000552.1 GCA_016934605.1 Calditrichota bacterium
AGTGGCACCTGAAATAGCCACAAAGGGCTCAGGGCACAGAGAAAAAAACCATTATACTGTCTAATGATGTTAGAATTTGTGAATTAAACAAGTTAAGAGAAAAAAGAGTTCAGAAAAAATATTTCCGTTTAAAAACAGTATGGGAAGAAGCAGGAAAAATCCGTCAACTTCTTCAGCCATTGTAAATTGAATTTTAATTTTTACGATAAAATCCTGAAGTGGTAATAGAACGCATATAAATCAATCTGTCCGTGAAGAGGACTGAGCCGCGGCAGATTTTACTAGTCGTTTTGCCATATTGCGGAAAACCAGAAAGTGAAAAGGCATAACCAGATACCAGTATGCTATACCTGTTATCCCGGAAGGAGTGAAGGTCGCGGTTTGTTCAAAAAGAGATTTCTGATCATAGGTATCCTTTACACGGAATTCTAACCAGGCCTTACCGGGAAGTTTCATCTCAGCCCGCAATTTCAGATATTTGCCCGGTTCAAACTTTTCTACCCGCCAGAAATCAACAGGATCTCCTATGCGGAGCTCAGTCGGATGCCGGCGTCCTCTGCGCATTCCCACACCACCGATAAGCCGATCCAGCAATCCACGAAGCTTCCAGAGCCAGTCTGCATAATACCAGCCTACATTTCCTCCTATGCGCTGGACTGTATTAAAAATAGACTCTGCCGGTAAAGACGATAATATTTTTCGTTGATCGTGAAAAATTTTTGCAGACCATTTTTCAGAAATGATCTGATCTTTCATTAAATCAGCTTCCGTCCAACGGGATTCAGGGGACAAACTGGTTTCTTTGATAAGAGCAATTTCGACAGATTCCCGGAAAGATAGTAAATCTAACTTTATCCAGCTTTTTATTTGATCATTCGATGTGATGGAATCATTTCGGAGTCCTTCTATCAGAGGATAGGCAATACTCATTGGTACGGTTGTTACCAGATTAAGCCAATAGGCAGAGAGTCTTGGTGTGAGGACCGGTACTGGTATCATCCATAATTTTTTACCAAGAACCTCTGCTACAGTCTTCATCATTTCCTTATAGCTCAGCACTTCTTCTCCTCCAACTTCCAAAATCTGTCCGACTGTTCTGGGTTCAGTGAGGCAGCCGGTGAGATATTGCAATATATTCTGAATTGAGATAGGTTCACATAATGACTTTACCCATCGGGGAGTAATCATGATCGGTAATTTATTGACCAGATCTCTAATAATTTCAAAAGAGGCACTCCCGCTTCCGATAATTATTGACGCACGGAGTTCGGTCACCGGTATTCCGGTCTCTCCCAGGATTTGTCCGACTTCCTGACGGCTCTTAAGGTGTGGAGACAAATTTTCCGATGCCTTTGCTAATCCTCCGAGATAAATGATCCTTTTAACTCCTGTTTCTCTCGCAGCAACTGCAAAATTTCGGGCTCCACGTGCATCGGTCTCCTCGAAATTTTTTTGATTACCCATGGAATGAATGAGATAATATGCAATGTCTATTCCTTTCAAGGCAGTTTCGAGAGTCACAGGATTCAATACATCGCCTTCAATAATTTCAACGCTTGGCCAGTTACGTGCTTTTAATTTTTCTGGAGTACGTGCCAAACAGCGAACGCTATATTTTTCTTTCAGTAGAATTGGGACAAGACGCCCACCTATATATCCGGAAGCCCCTGCAACCAGAATTTTAGGATCGCTGGAAGAGTTTACCATTTTGTGTCCCCTTATAGTTCTGATTAACCGCCGTGAACCAATTAAAATCCTAATTCTCTGAGAATGTGCTTACCTTTACTGAATTTGTCCGTCAAAAATAAAATGTAACGAATGTCGACACTGATAGAACGCTGATATTCTGGAAGGATATAGTAATCTCCGATAATACTTTCATAAGTCATGTCAAATATCAAGCCGATTAACTCTCCTTTAGCATTAAGGGTGGGGGAGCCTGAATTTCCTCCGGTCACATTAGTTGTATTCAGAAAACAGACTGGGATATCATTTAGTTCCGGATCAATATAATTGTCAGCATTTATTGATTTTGATAAATCAATTAATTTTTCTGGAACCCGGAACGGAAATTCCCTGCTGTTTTTTTGAACCATTCCTGTCAGCGATGTTTGGGGAAGATATTGAATGGCATCTCTGGGTGAGTAACCATTTATCCAACCATAGGTAAAACGAATAGTTGAGTTTGCATCCGGAGCCAATCTATCATTTTTTATTTCTATCAATGCTTCAAAATACTTTCTTTTAGAAATATCTTCTTTAAAATGTAATAGCTCTCTCTGTTCACGTACAATAGACAGCTCTTTTTCCAACTGTATTGCCAGATCCAGTAAAGGATCGTTAATCTTATTTAATTCATCTTCATCCATTTCGAACAATTTTAAACGTATTTCAGGGTCCGTTAATGCGGTCAGGCTGTACCAGCTATCGACTAAGGAATCGATATAGCTGGAAGATTTGTCTGAAAACTTCCTTAGAGCATTGGGAATATACTGGGTAGAAATCCAACGCAGCGAATCAAGCCTGAGTTTAAACAATATTCTGTCAACACTCTCATCATAGCTCCGTTCAGCTATTTTAATCTTGTTTCTAAGAGATGCATAATTTCTTTCCTGAAAACCGGGATCTCTTTCTATATCAAGTTTTTTTCTTTCCTGAACGGCTCTGGTAATTAAATGTGCCTGGTAGAGCAATGTGGGTCCACGATAAGGATCTACCCAGCTGGATAAATCGTCGTAAAGGATTTCAGCTTCTTTTCTTTCTTCCACAATCTTTTTTGAATCATTAAATAGGTTCCCGTATTTGTTTTTTCGATCGGGATTCTGATGAATCCATTTTTCGAGTTCTTTCTGAGATTTCTCCTTCAACTCGAAAAGATTTTGTTGTTCGAATTGATCAATTTTACCTTGATAATTTTTGATTGAATTATTGAGACCCCTGATTTTACTGGCATATTTTATTTCCCGAGCGCGGTCTGCGCTGACGATTTCAGAAAAAAAATTTTCAACCTTTAAATATTGCTTCAACTTTATTTTCAAAAATTCAGCGGACCACTCAAATTCATTAAAAGTGAAGTTCCTGTAAGTTCGTCCAGGATATCCAATGACAAAATTCAGATCCTGATCATCTATATCATCTCCTGAAATTTTTAGATAATTTTCAGGCCGGAATGGTATATTCTCCCTGTTAAAATCAGCACCTTGATTATCTTCAGAAACATACGCGCGTAGAAAGGTAAAATCGCCGGTATGTCTTGGCCACATCCAGTTGTCAATATCACCCCCAAAGTTTGCTATATCGATTGGTGGTGCATAAACAATTCGAATATCATTTAGTCTTTTAAATTTGTAAAGATAATAAAATTTGCCGCCAAAAATTTCGGCTATTTCAGCGCGGACTCCGGATTCCGTCATTTCTGTTTCTTTGATAATTTTATTTTTGTTTCTTTCGATGGCTGTTTTCAGGTCAGAGACAGCCATGTCGGGATGGAGACCTTTCATAATTTGATCTGTGCAGTCCTCAAAACCCAAAAAAACATCAGCATGTACACCGGGGGCTGGTATTTCCTGTTCTCTTGTCCATGCCATGAATCCATTTTTCAAATAGTCATGATCAATATCCGATGCCCTCTGCAGCGCCCCATAAGCAACATGATGATTTGTTAAAATAAGACCCTCTTTACTGACAAAAGAAGCTGTTCCCCCTCCCAGGTGAATAACCGCTCCCATTAAACCTGGATCGTCCTGTGAATAAATTTTCTCAACCGGAATTTTCAGTCCCGATTTCTCAAGTTCTAATATGGAAAGCTGATTCGGCATCCACATACCCTCATCAGCAAGAACTGGTGTTAGCATGAAACAGAATATCAATAAAAAATGTCTGATTTTTAAAACAGGAAACATATCAGTCCTCATCATAAATTTGAATTAAAATGTTCTGAAAAAATAGTCTGTAATTTATTTTCCCGAAACCCGAATATTTTTTGAATATCTCTTCGAACAAACAAATAGTTTAGGACAGGAGCCAGTATCCGCCCATATAATGCATACTCGATGTTATCACGAATAATTGTTCCGTTATTGTAAGATTCAAACTGGTGTTCATGTATCCATTTTTTATAGGGCCCCTTCAATTGAATATCCACGAACCGATTCGGCGGTTCCCAAACACTGATTTCAGTTTTCCAGTGGACAGGTATTCGGTAAATGTTCAGACGATAATCTATAATCGTGCCAGGTTTCATAATGATGGGTTGTGGTGTGAGGATATTAAACTGCAAATGTGGGGGAGAAAGAATACTCAGATTTTCAGCCCGGCTGAAAAAATCAAAAATGTCTTCCTGCGAAACAGGAATAAAAGTGGAAAATGTTATTGAATATGTTTTCATAGAGTTCTAATACCTGTTTTATTTGTTCTTTACTATAATCAGAAATTGAGATGCACTCAAAATTAAAAACTAACATTTCTCACATAGTAACTAATTGTAATTACGATGGTTACTGAAATTATGTGTGTTTTGGACTTTACACCCTATTTAAGCAACTCTACGGAAAATCTATATAAATGTGAGAATTATCCAATTTATTCGCATGAAATTTCATAAATCAGTAATACTATGCGTTAAATCCCATGTTTGAAGTGAGAAATGCTTGTATATAAGATATATGAAATATTTTCTTTGTGATACATAATTTTGAAATAAAAAAGATTGAAACCTTTTATTTAATTCATATTTAACTTGATTAATTTACAAACTTTACCATGAATACTCATTGCAAGAATCTTTTTCTGTATGTTCTGTGCCTGTTGGCAAGTTATATGCAACAGATTTACGACGGACACCGAAAAACGACCCATTAAAAAGAAAAAAGAAAAAAGAAATAAATAAAGCAGGCATAAAAATTCTTGAATTTTTCTAATAAATGTGACCGAGCACATTTTAACTTATTCTAAAATGATAAATTCAGTTAATTATTAACTTATGTGACCTTATGTTCTGCTGTCATATAATTAATGAATTATACAATTCAACAAATTGAGTAAATATTTTTTTTATTGAAAAATATATATGAACTGTTATAACTTAAGGCTGAAATTTGTGCTTTTTTACACAAAATTGTAAAATTAAAACCAAATAATACATAAAAACTGAGTTTTTTAATGGAAGCATCCCCAACCAAAAATATGGATTCTCTGAATTTAAAACCGCTGGAGAAACTACTTAAACAGTACAGTGGCAAAAAAGGTGTTTTGATCCCATTATTACAGAAAACACAACAAATTTATGGTTATCTTCCCAAGATAACATTGATCAAAATTGCAGAAAGTCTGAATATGGATGTGAGTCGGGTATATGGAGTAGCAACATTTTATGCACAATTCAGATTAACACCTGTTGGA
>JAFGSO010000117.1 GCA_016934605.1 Calditrichota bacterium
AAATTATATTCCTATTTTTGTCTGACCCGGGTTACCGAAAAAGGAACCTACGGAATACTGACCCTCTGCCGGTTTCCGATTATCGAAAAAGCCAAATATGATCTTTCCTTCCGGAATGACATTGAACCGAGAGGGGTCTCACGGATTGATGCGGAAATCGGAGGCCACGGTCTACTTCATGTTTATAATATTCATCTCGGATTAAGAGTGCGTGAGCGCAGGCACCAGAGACGCCTGATGCTGAGTGAATCCATTTTGCTGGACCAGCACAGGCAGGATCCCAAAATTATCATGGGAGATTTTAACGATCGAATTGTATCGGTGGTCCATGGAAAGCTACGCAGACATTTCATTGATATCTTCAATTATCTTCAGATTAAAAAACGTTCCACATTCCGCTGGAGAAAAATTGCCATGCGACTGGATCATATATACATCAGTGAACAGTTCATCCCCATCGATGCATATGTTGTGAAAAATAAACTGACCGATGTAGCTTCCGATCATTATCCGCTGGTCGGAATTCTCCGATTGAAGGATTCCATGAGGAGCCATTAAATGGACCATCTTTTTATTATTGTTTTGCTGTGTCTGTATCTGATATCTCTGGTACTGATTCCCGTGGTGGTAAACAAGCGCAAGAGACCTGTGGTGACTCTGGCCTGGATTATGGCCATTATTTTTCTGCCGTATCTGGGAGCTGCTATGTTTTTGATTTTCGGTACCGAACGTATTGTTAATAAAGGGAGGGTAAAGCTATCCTCCAATGATTTCCTGAAAAAACTTTTACAGGACATTGAGGAACAATGGGCTCCTGATATTTTTACCGGGAATACTCCCGATGATTCGATCGAGGCACTCCAGCACATCATCAGAATTAGTGAAAAATACAGTTTTTTCAAAGTGGTTGCTGATAATTCCGTTGAATTTCTGGTCGATTCAGAGCAGGCCTATCCGTCCATGGAAGATGCAATAAGGAGTGCTGAAAATCATATTAATATGGAGTTTTATATTTTTGAGGCGGATAATGTCGGTCACAGATTCAAAGATTTATTAATCCAACAGTCTCGTAAAGGAGTTAAAGTCCATTTCCTTTACGATTCATTAGGGTCAATGAATCTGAACTGGAATCGAAAATTTCTGAATGAGCTTACTGATGCGGGTGTAAAAGTGAGCAAATTTTTACCGATTAACGAATATGTTCGACCCTGGAATATCAATCTGCGTAATCACCGGAAACTCATGGTAGTGGACAATCGGGTTGGATTCACAGGAAGTCTGAATATCGGTGAAACGTTCGTAGCGAAAAAAGACCAAGATTTTGGAGAATGGCGGGAGACTTTTGTGAAAATTGAAGGACCGGCTGTGTCTCAGCTGCAATGGATTTTCTGTGAGGACTGGTATTTTTCGACCGGTGAAGAGCTGATTTCCCGAGAATATTTCACACCTGCCGATTCCCGGGGAGATGCACTTCTTCAGATGGTCGCCTCCGGTCCGGATGTCCGAGAGAAGGCTATTTATAAAATATTTCTGACCGCTATCTATCAAGCCCGTTATTATGTATATGTGACAACCCCTTACTTTATACCGGATCGTTCATTATTTCTGGCGCTTCAACTGACGGCCAGTCGCGGTGTGGATGTCCGAATCCTGGTGCCGCGTAAATCGGATCACACTTTTGTACTGATGGCTGGTCGATCCTACTATGAGGAACTTATGGAGAATGAGGTGAAAATCTATGAATACAACAAAGGTCATCTTCATGCAAAAATGCTGGTGGTGGACGACCAATTCACAGTGGTTGGTTCGGCAAATGCAGATATCCGGAGTTTTGATTTCGATTTTGAGATTAACGCCCAGATTTACGGTGAAGAAGAAGCAAAAAAAGCTGCTGATATTTTCCGGACAGACCTGAATAACAGCAAGCTTTTAAAACTCCCGGAATTCAGATACCGACCAATGTCAGAGAAATTCAGTGAAAATTTTTGCCGCTTGTTAAGCCCTTTGCTGTAAAAGCAGAATCAGAAAGCAGGAAACATTTTTTATGGATAAGAAAAACAAAAATCAGAAACATCCTTTGGCAGGAATCCGTGCAAACCTCCTTCGTCTCAAGAAAAGTTTTCAATATATCAGGGATTCTCTTATGTCCCCGCAAACCGAAGCATTTACCGCAGATAAAGTGAAAAAAGTAGATAATCTTCTGGAAAACTTACGCTGGCGTATTGACCATGTTGAGAGAACCGAAAAGGATCCGGATGAGGTTATTTTAAGATCATTCAGAGACCTGATCAACGAAATCGAATGGAGATTGAAAGAGTTAGAGCTGATTCGGGAAGGTAAATCCATTTCCGATGAAAACCCTGAATCACGCCTGGCCAGAGAATATCGGCGGAAAACCGGGAAGAAAGACTGACAGTGTGCAGTTGGCAAAAGATGACAAGATTCAAGATACAGGATACAAGAAAAATAATACAAAGTACAAAGTACAAAATACAAAGACCAAAATAGCAAAATATTTTTTTGTCTGAAAGAATGTCCCGCAGGGACAATTGAATTTAGCCAGCAGGTAGAATTAAATTCCAAATCAGCCGGTAGTCTGATCCGCCGGCGTGATAACAATAAAACCATAAATTTCCAATGCCAGATTTAGAGCAAGAAAATATAAACTATATAACAGAATTATCTCTGACCTTCATTCTTTCTTCTTTTCTCTATGCGCTATGCTCTTATCAATTATTATACAGAATTTACCATTCAGGATTATTCGTGTGCCGAAGGCATCCCTTGGGGATAATT
>JAFGSO010000553.1 GCA_016934605.1 Calditrichota bacterium
ACACCATTTTTTAATTCACTGATTGAAAACGGCTGGGAATTTCAGAAAACGGATGTTTCGGTACAATTGAGTAATAGGGATTATCTGATTTCTGTATATGTAATAAAAAGAAAAGGTGATTAATCTTTTTATCTGCTCAGGTCAAAACAAACTATGAATTAGAGGGGATAATGACTGGTATACTCCACTACAGAAGACTGATCGGCGGGATATTACTGGGAATGCTTTTTTTATCCTGTGCTTCTATGAAAACCCTTCAGCCGGAACACCAGCTGGAGAGTTATGAAAGTCGTAATATTTCCGTGGACAGCAGCCTGAATCGTGATCCCGTGATGAATGCCCTCATTGAGCCGTATCGCGAAGACATGGAAGCACAGATGAATGTTGTTATCGGATATGCTGCCATGGATCTTATCAAGGGCAAGCCTGAAGCTCCGTTGAATAATTTTGTTGCAGATCTGATGCTTCAAAAAGCCAGAGAGGAACATGATAAACCGGTAGCGGTGGCATTAACTAATCTGGGAGGATTACGGGTTGAGATTCCGGAAGGGCCGATAACCCGGGGTAAAATTTATGAGGTTATGCCCTTCGAAAATGAACTGGTTGTGATAGAACTTACCGGCGTCCAGTTGATTACACTGGCAAAAGAAATCGGAGAGATCGGTGGTGAAGCCATTGCCGGAATGAAAATTGAATATGTGGGAGACCGTCTGAGCAAATTTGCTGTTCAGGGGAAGATTGTTGAAGGCGATTCACTTTATGGTCTGGTAACTACAGATTATCTGTCGTCTCCCGGTCGTAACCGTTTCAGTATCTTAAGCAGCGGTCCGAGGACTTTTCTGGGAATAACCCTAAGAGATGCCATTCTGCAGAAAATTGAAAAACTTCATGCAGATGGTGAGAAAGTATCAGTAGAGATAGATGGCCGTATGATAGTGAGAGAGAAACCATAAATAGAAAGAAATTGAACAGATCATCCAGTGATGAAGAACAATTGATTTTAAAGAGGAATTGAATATATGAACCGCAGAGATTTTATCCGCAATGCCCTGATAGCAGGCACTGCTTTACAATTTCCGCATATATGGATCAAGAACAGCCGGGCGGATCAGAAATTATTCAAACTATGTATATTACAGACGAATGATACCCATTCCCGCATCGATCCATTTCCGATGGATGGTGGACGAAATCAGGGGCTTGGCGGAATTGCCAGGCGTGCAAGTCTGGTAAATCGGATCCGAAACCAGAATCCGAACACGCTTCTCCTGGATGCCGGGGATGTATTGCAGGGGACTCCTTATTTCAATTTATTCAAGGGGAAGCTGGAATACCAGACGATGACGGCCTGTGGTTACGATGTTTCTACTCTGGGAAATCATGAATTCGATAATGGGGTCGATTCTCTGGCAAACGCGCTTCAGTATGCCAGATTTGATATTGTTAACTGTAATTATGAATTCGGAAATACAGCGCTTCGTCCCATTGTAAAAAGGTTCGTCACCCGTCAGGTAGGGCCTTTCAGGGTAGGCATTACCGGTGTCGGCATCAGTTTCGAGGATTTGGTTTCGCCGAAAAATCACAAGGGCGTTACCTATGAAAAACCATACCATATTCTTCAGTCAGTTGTTAATTACCTGAGAAAGGATTTATCCTGCCAGCTGGTGATCGTTCTTTCACATCTGGGATACAGGTATGACGAGGATCGTCCGTCTGATGTGGAAATGGCCGGTGAGGTCAATGGAATCGACTGGATTATAGGAGGTCACACACATACCTTTATGGATGCACCGGACACCATTATTTCAAAAGGTGGTCATCAAACAGGTATTCTGCAGGTTGGCTGGGCCGGAATTTTGCTTGGGAAAACGGATTTCTTATTTGACAATAAGAAGCTGGTGGCATTCAAATCTGAATCAACTTTAATAGATGACACTGATACCGGTCAGTTAGCTGCAGCTGAACAATTTTCTTAAAAAATTGCGGATTGGGGAGATCTGTTGAAGTTTTTGTTACTCTGGTTGTCTTATTGGTACATCTGAAAGAAAACCTGATTATACTTATTGATGTCTTCCCGGATGTGTTTTACCAGATTATGTTTCAGTGAGCGTTCTGCCATCAGCAAAGCATTTTTAATGGCTTTCGCACCGGAGCGGCCATGTGCTTTAATCACCAGTTTCTGAAATCCCATGATCGGGGCACCACCATATTCAGAATAATCCACTCGCTTTTTGAGTTTTTTCAGCATCGGGGCCAGAAGTGTTAATCCCAGTTTAGCAATCAGACTTTTTTTCCAGATTCTTTTGCCGGTTTCTATCCCCATCTCGGCGGCCCCTTCCAGAGCCTTCAAAACGATATTGCCAATCATTCCTTCTGAGATAATGACATCGGCCATACCGCGCATGATATCTTTCCCTTCTATATTCCCGATAAATTGTCCAACTTCAATTTTTTTCAGGAAAGAATATGTTTCTATCAGAATATCGTGGCCTTTGGTTTCTTCTTCACCAATATTGAGCAAACCGATACGAGGTTGATTGATCTCAAAAATTTCATTGGCGTAATGAGCTCCCATAATGGAAAATTGAACCAGCTGAGAAGCTGTGCAATGAAGCGTCGCCCCAACATCCAGCATGATAGTTTTGCCCGGATCGGAGGGCACATTTTTCATAGCGGGAAATATGGCAGCGAGAGCACCTTTTTCAACACCCTCAATTCTGGGAAGATGTTTCGCACAGGAAATTATGGTGGCACCGGTATTTCCGGCACTCACCAGAGCGTCTCCCTCTTCATCTCTCAGGATTTTGCAGGCAACATTGATCGAAGCATCTGTTTTCTCCTCCACAGCATCTTTAGGAGAGTCCTGCATGGTGATAATCTGAGAAGCAGGAAATATTTCAAAATTCAGGCCACTTAAATCAAAAGTTTTCAAATGTTCGCTGATATTGTCATGATCACCCACCAGAAGTACCTGAAGTGTGGGACTTTCTCTGCTGGCCCGAACTGCCCCTTTTAGGATTTCGTGGGGAGCATTATCTCCACCCATTGCATCCAGAATTATCCGATTTTTTCTCATTCCCTGTTGCCTTCTCTATAATTCAAGAATATAAATGCTGCGGGAACTAAATACAAGTATCAACTAATCTTGGATATGGACGCTAAATTTTCCGGGGTTATCCTCAGGAAAGGACAAATCTGCCCGTATTAAGGAAACCTTGAAAAGACTGATATCAATTGCTGAATTCGAGTCCAACTGTAAATTGCCAGCCCCGGGACATGATGCTTTCCAGCAGTAACACATCGCGAAAATATCCCATGCGGGTAAAGAAGTTCCATCCCCGGTACAATGGTTTCTCCAGCTTAATCTCTATGCGGTTCTCAGTATCGAACGGTATGATCAGAGAATCTGTGAATTTATCTGTGGTAAACCTGACATGGTTCCAGTAATATTCCAGAAAGAGAAGAACTGTCCAGCGGCCAGGCAGCAAAACGCCTCCGGATAGTTGAAGGTAATGCTCAGAAGAAGATGGCAGGGTGAGGGAAGATTCATGGAAAAGCAGATTATATCTCGCCGCAGCCAGAAAATTCTGCTGGAATCGAAATGAGACGGATGGACCCCAGCGGAATCCGCTATATTTATAATCTATGATGTAGGGAAATTCTGACATCTGATGGTGTATGGTGAAATCTTC
>JAFGSO010000118.1 GCA_016934605.1 Calditrichota bacterium
GAACATAATACCCCTGATCATTGGTGGCAATACCAATCAGTTCGTTAGCAAGGAATACATTGGCACCAATTAATCCTTCTCCGTTGGTGCTATCGGTTACAAACCCGCTTATTGATCCGGCATCAGAAGCAAACAGTCCTTTCAGTAGGAAAAGAAGCAGGATATTGGCAAGTACTAATTTTTTCATATTCCGTAAATTATCTAATAAAATATCTAATTAACGCAAAATTATTAAATGAGTTTCTTGATAAATTTGAATGGATTTAGAAAATTGTGCCATATGAATAATAGTCTGTCTAATTCACAAACATTAACATCATTAGCATTAGACAATATGATGGGCGTTATCTCTGTGCCCCCGGAGCCCTCTGTGGCTATTTCATGTGCCAGGACACAGAGAAGAACCCCATATTTAAGAATGAGGCGGACATAAAAAATCGTGAAATTTACGGAGTATGTTATTCAGGCCAGATGAGTTTATCTTTACTGCCATACAAAGAGGCCCTTATAAAAAAAGAAGTCCCGAAATGGTTCCTCTCGGAGAATCCATGTTATCATATGGTTAATTTATCATTGAATAAAATTGGATCCTCACTTAATTCTTGCAGGGATAATCCCGGTTTTTTCTGAATTCATTTCTATAGTTATTTCTTTGATCTTATTTCTTTCTCACAAGAAAATTTCTTTCAGCCATTAATACATCTGTTTTTGAACCCTGTTATCATGGAGTTCGTGAGTGATTCAGATTAAATGGTTTTGCTTTCGGGACCGGAGTCGAATCAAAAATTAAGTATTATGAAATAAGATACATGTATGCGAATATTCAGCGTTCGAAGAAACTCTTTCTTTTTTCCCCCTCGTGTTAAAAAAGAGTGGATCGGGTGAGTTATTAATGGATGAGGTCAGAATAATTATATTGTGTATTAATACGAAAGTTTTGACTTTTGATAAATCTCCTGACCAGACATGTTAAACATTTAAGCAGATTGACCCATTCGATCCTTGAATTTACTACGGTTTGAGCGGATGAATTTGGCATCGTGAAATTAACTGTCAATGAATATGCACTGCCGGTCCACATTTAGAAACGCAAAATTATAGTGATTTCTGGGGTGATTAATATTGACTATTTCTGTTATTTTATATAAACTTATTAAAAGTCCAATTAATGGAGTAATAAAATGAAAATTACGGTTTTTATCTCAGTTGGATTTCTCATTCTACTTTTCTTTTTGACAATCACCTGTCAGACGGTCAATCCTGAAGAGCGGTACGGTTTTATGTTAGATCAGTATTTGAAAGCCTGGAACACCGGGGATGTTGATATACTCGATGATGTGGTTGCTGAACAGTTTGAATTGCGAATGACACCTCATTACACCGCAAAAACAGGCCTCGATTCCTTGAAACATGAAATTCGCAGCTTGAGAACCGCCTATCCGGACTTCAGAATTACTATAAATGAAACGGTTTATTCAGAGAAGGCCGTCACTGCACGATGGACTATTCGGGCAACCAATACCGGTGCGGGTTCACATCCCCCAACCGGAAAAGAAATTGAAGTGCCTGGTATGAGTCTTCTGCATCTCGCTAACGGAAAAATACAGGATGAATGGATTGCCAATAATAATATCGTATGGTTAAATCAGTTGGGATTTACCCTTCATGCTCCTGCTGAGATGAAAACGGAATAAGATTAAGTAGCTCTCTGGCATATTCCTTTCAATATAATTCCATTCAATTTGCGGATGAATTTTTGAACTGGAAGTTTAGTTTATTGCGCCATATGCACAATACCATCTGTTCAGAAAAGAAACGGCAAGAAACATTTTCAGAAGCGAACCATTAAAGAGATGAACCTGAAAAAATAAATGGTAATATTGAAATCTACTTTGTCAAGTTTTATTACTCTTGTCATCTTTATACTATACCTTGCTGGTGTTCCAGACTGCCGGGGATCGGAAAATACATCGAGTGCTGATCTTCTCAGGCAGGCTGATAGCCTTTTCAGCAAAAAGAACTACCGGGAAGCTGCCGATTCCTATCAGAAAATTCTTGAACAGAATAAAAATGCCCTGCCCGCTCTCAGTGGACTGGGCAGAATTGCCGTCATTCAATCCGACTGGGGAGAAGCGAAGGACCATTTTAAAGAAATTCTGAAAAAGGACCCGGACCAGCTGGAAGCTTATTATTTTCTTGGAATCTGTTACCGGGAAACCGGCAAATTTAAAGCGCTTCTGCTCCGGAAGCTGGACTGGGATAAATCGAATGAATTTTTTGATAAGGTAATTAATACGGATTCAACCTATAGGGATGTTCTGCTGCAGAAGGCCAGATTGCTTCGTTACCGGGGGAAATATCGAGAGGCTATCCGAATGATGCACCGGCAGATTAATTTACGGCCCGATTTGTCGAATCCCGGGATACAGATTTTTCGTTTTTACCGCTACTATATTGCCAACTCTGATAAAGAATCGGCACGTATTTGGCTGGGCCAGCAAATAAATGACTATACCAGGTATTTTGCAGGAGAAAAACTGCGCAGAGACGGACAAATAGAAAAGGCGGATTCTATATTTAAAATTCTTCTGAAAGATTCATTGGAAATGCCTGTTCAGCCCCTCCTTCTCTCACTTATTAGAATCCGTGTCCAAACCGGTGAGGATACTGCTGCGGATTCACTGTATCGACTGGCTGTCAATAAAATAAAAACTCCTGTTCAGGCGGGACTGATGTTTGAGGATATTAAATATATCCTCACTGAGCAGGAATATTTTCTATATAAAAATATTCAGAGCGATTCCGGTTACCGTGAATTTTTCCGGGATTTCTGGATACGGAGGAATCCATTACCATCAACCATAATCAATTTCAGGTTAATAGAGCATTTCAAACGCCTGCAGTTTGCCGAAAAATACTATGAATATGATGGATTCAGGGGATGGTTCATGAACCCGGATCAGATGAATCGTTTGAGTTACCCCTTTACCTATGAATTGAATGAAGAATTTAATGATAAGGGTCTGGTATATATCCGGCACGGTGAGCCGGATGAAACGGCTCGAACCGCTGGCATGGATGTACCCGCCAATGAATCGTGGCTATACTATAAAAGACCCTTTAATCCGCAAATGACGTTTCATTTTATTGTCGGAAAGTCAGGTAACGACTGGCGGTTTGCCCCGGTTATCAATCATCCGGCAATGCTTTCTGACCGTCTGACCTGGGGAAATATTTATTATCAGCTCCTGCATGCCGATGCTCTGGAACGGCTTAATCTGGAAGAACAGTTGGTACAGGCCAGTCGCCGCTCCGTCTCACATGGTCTTACCACAGACCGGCACAGCTGGGAAGAGGATATCAAACCACTTAACTTCCCGTTCTCTGTGGAAACATTTAAAGGGGAAAATGGGCGTACTCTTGTCGAATTTGCCTGTGCACTCCCTTCCGGTCCCAATCCGGAAGAAAATATTTTCTCAGAAGATGATCACAGAATATATTATGAGAAAGGGCTAAAAGTGCTGGACCGACAGCACAATCAGATATTCCAGGAACTGGACAGAGTGAGCATCGATCCGGTAAATGATTCTGAATATGTTGATCTTTACCGGATTGAACTTATTCCCGACACCTATCTGGTGGCTTTCCATGCCAGACAGCTTGATACCAGTTTTTTAGGCGGATATAAATTTTATTATAAAGCTGAAGATTTTTCCGGAACTTCTCTTCAAAGCAGCACAATTCAGCTTTCAGAAAAAATTACTCCTGCGGAAAACGAAGGCAGATTTGTCAAGAACGGATTGGAAGTATTGCCTGCACCATCCCACAGGTTCTCAAAAACGAAGCCGCTCTATGTTTATTTTGAACTGTATAATCTGGAATTGAATTCTCAGGGCAATACTATCTACACGATTGAGTACCGTCTGAAAAATCTGGATTCCTCTGGTAAAAATCTGTTAAACCTTTTCGGACTTCTGGGTAGCTCTCAAAAATCAGTAACCATACAATCTGAAAGAACCGGTTCTGAAAAATCACCTGTGGAATATCTGGCTTTGGACGTCAGCCATCTGGATCCAGGACGGTATGAGCTGCAGCTTACCATAACAGACGATCTTGACACTTCCTCTGTTGAAAGGACTACAAATCTGATCTTGTATTAACCCAGGCATGAAAAATGTCCTTTCCCCCTTGAATATTTGATATCTAGCCTGAATAATTCATGAATTCCATGATAGCAGGGCACAAAGTAAGATAGGCCAATGATTTAAAGATTTTATCCTGTGAAAC
>JAFGSO010000554.1 GCA_016934605.1 Calditrichota bacterium
CCTGCCAAAAACTCATTAATGATCTCTTCGGTTTTATTTTTTAGCTCCTCACTGGAGGAAATGCCCGCCTTCCGGGCCTGCTCCGCAATCAGATCATTCCGAATCATATCAATAATGGTCTGTGCTATGCGATTCCTGGTACTAAGGTAGGGACGATGCAGTGGAGGCATCAGTTTTAATCGATCCAGAAATTCCTGAACATTCATACTGTACTCACCAAACCGAACCAGCACTTCCGTTTTAATTTCATTTAATCCGGCTTCAATTTCCATAAGATCGCTGGTCCGGATGGGTGGCTGAAAAACATTCTCCGGATCATACCGTCCTTCTGTTTGCCTTTGAGTTTCGGTTGCCAGCAGATCCAGAATCCGGTTATTGATCTCGATTTTCCGGTCGTCTGCCAGTTCACTCAGATAATTCCTTACCAAATCATCAGCCTGACGGGTTTTCAATATCTCTTTTACCAGCTCGAGTTTCATCGGCTCAGTCATCTGACTCATCTGTTCGTTTTCACTGATATCGGTTACATTTAAGATGTGATATCCGTATGCGGACCGGACAGGTTGAGAAATTTCGCCCGGCTGCATATTGAATACCCGTTCCTCCAGAGCAGGATCCAGATCTCCAAAACCCAGATAACCAAGATTTCCTCCGGTTTCCTGAAGATACGGATCGGAGAAAACCTCATAAGCAAGCCTATCGAAATCCTCTCCTCCCTGCAAACGCCGGTATAGACCAACTGCCATTGATTCCGACGAAGTGAAGAGATGTTTTACCCTGAAAGATTTTCCAAGATTATTTAAAGCCTCCTGTAGTTCTTGAGCTGGTATCTCAATGTTTTTCAAAAACTTTTCCTGAATGAATGCCTTTATTGTTTCCCTGTTTTTTATATATTCGATACGGTTCCCGACAGGTGAATCCTGGCTCAGATTGACTTCCCGTGCTGCCAGAAGATAATACTGCTGATTGATGATATATTGGAGCTGACTCTCCCGTGCCCCGGACAGAGGCGTTCGAATGGCATATCGGGGATTAAGAACAAAACTTCTCTTCACCTCTTCCAGAGTTATTTTTTCCTCCCCCACTTTTGCCACAATTACTTCCTCGGTCGATTTATCCGAACAACCATAAAAAAATAATAATATGGTTATAAAAAATTTTAAATATTTTCTGGTCATCTTTTAAAAGTCCGTTTGAATAATATTAGATCAATAAAATATTGCATTCAAATTAGCTTTCTGAGTGAATATGTAAATGTTTTTGTAATCCTCCCACACTTTAAGAGTATTGAAAAAACCTAAATTTTATTATTTTCTCTATTTTATTTTGAAGACTGACTCCTGATTCCTGAATCCTGATTCCCGATTCCCACCCTTTTCCCTTTTCCCATTATCCCTTATCACCTATCACTTATCACTTATCACTTATCACTTATCACTTGCCTTATATATTCCCTGAGTTGCCGAGCATCCTCATAGTCCGGAAAAATACGCAGAGATTCTTCTGCATATTGAAGTGCTTTACGAAGATCACCTTTGTTCGCATGAGCGGCTGCCAAACCGTAATAAAAATGCGCCTGTATCCCCGGATTTTTTTCTCTCTGCGAAATGGCCAGGCCTTTGTTCAAATGTTCAATGGCATTATCGAACTGGCCAAGATTTATTTCCACCAGACCCAGTTCAAGTAGACTGAAGAAATAATCCGGTTTCGATTCAATAGATCTGCGGTAATGTGATGCTGCCTCAATCAATCGACCGGTATCCTTATACATCCTGGCCAATCGGTAATGGGCATAAAAATTATAGGGGTATTCTTCCAGGATTGCTTCATAGGTGGTCTGAGCAGATCGAAAATCCCTGACATTTTCGAAATATGTTGCCGAGCGGTAGCAGCCGTCATCCCACACGATCTTTTTTTCGTATACATCCATAACGATTTGCTGCAGTTCAGGTGTTGCATTATCCAGAAAAAATGTTTGAGGAACTATATTCTCAAACGGCCATTTTCCGGTCAAATTGCGAATGGATAAATCACCATAGGCTAAATCGAGCCAGCAGATACTTAATCTGTCATGGTCCAGAGTCAGTAAATTTTTATGGAGTTCCGATGAGTTTTTACTCTCCACAACTCCCGGATCCCTGATTTCCCGGACAATCCGTTTGGCAATCAGATAATATCCCACCGTTTTGGGATGTAAATGTTCCCAGAAAAGTTCATAACCAGTTATTCCACCACGGCTATTTTCTTCCAGATAATCCTGAACAGAGATAAACCGAACCTGATTTTTCCGGCAGACATCTGCGATAATTTCATTTATTTCTCCCGGTGCCCTGAATTTCAACAAATCGTGATCACGTGCCATCTTCATATAAAAACCAGCTTTTTCAAAATCATCAAGTCTGTAATAACAGATACCAGCCATATAGTTGACCAATGCATTGGCCGGATTTTTCTCCAGAATTGTCAGAACTGAATCGAGACCTTCCTGAATATTTCCTGTTGAAATCTTATCCAGAAAACTTTGAAACCATCTGTTCTCATCATCAATACCTTCAACAGAACTCCATTTAAATGGTTTAAACATCAAATTTGAGGCTACATCACTGACAATGAGAGGAATCTTTTCATCTTTATAAATTTTTATGATTTCAGCCAGGTTCTTTGCGAAGTCAGAAAATATCCGCTGGGAATCCTTTGAATTCAATTCTACCAGGCTTCCGCGGGAAACCTGTCGCATCAGATTCGGTTCCTGCAACGTACCTTCTGAAGAAAAAATTCCATCAATCAATTTTTGTAATACCTGATAGATTCGCAACTCTTTCAGCTGATATTTCAGCCCGATAAAACCGGGAATATTTTTTTCCGGCCAGGTGGCGCCTACCCCATCAGGTCCGTAAAATTCATTGTGGCCCATGTAAATCAGAACCAGATCCGGCTGGAAGTCCAGTAAAACTCCGGCAAACCTTTTTATTACCTGGCTGTTGATGGCACTTGCCGCAAAATTAATGACTTCGATCTCCAGTTCCGGATAGAGATGACGCAGTTGTTTCCGGACAATGCCCGGGATGGTGCTGGTCATCTGATAGGGTGTTCCGAACATACTGGATCCGCCAAGACAGATCACCCGGAATCCGTTCTCTGGTTTATTTTTCAGGAAGAGGGCAGGTTTGAATTCCGGAACCAGATCAGTGGAAGACGGGAAGAATTTTGCCAGATAACCACGATTGATTTGATACCATTCCCTGTTATCATAGCTAACTTCGCTTACTATCGTCTGATAGGGAGACGGTACAACAATCCGCAAAACCAGCTCTGACAGGAACAGAAAAAAGAATGGGACTAGAATCAGAAGGATTGTAAAAACTGTTGTTTTCGTTGAATTCATAAATATTACTTACTTTGTGGCTTTGCTCCTTCGTGGTTGTGAATAATGCAAGTTAATGGCCTAGGTCGTTAAAAAACAGACAACCCAATATTGTCCGGACCACGAATGAAACTGATCTCACAACTTAACACTGTTAAAATAACGTATAGATGAACGGAGCCAGTGCAGAACCTTCCGTCAGAACTATCAACATGCCCAAGAGCATCAGCACGATTATAATGGGTGCTAACCACCACTTTTTCCGCACCTTCATAAAATCCCAGAATTCCATCAGAATTGACAGTTTACTCAATGATAAATACTCCTGTTAGTTTCTCAGCTTATTCACCTCAATCGGCAGCCTTATTGTTTGAATATTGATACAAGCGAAGCAGGCCAACAGATTGAGACTGGCTTTCATGCTAACTATACATTGCAAAAAATAATATAGTAAACATTAAACATCATATGAGAATTTTATTTATTTCAGGAAAATTATAAAATTTGTTGCAGAACTCTATATCCTCAGTCAATCCACAGTAAAATTTAGCCACTGAGGCACAGAGTTCACAGAAAATTCCGAATCATTATCCAATATATTTTTTGGCTTTTATATCTATATATCTCTGTGTCCTCAGTGGGCTCCGTGGCTGTATCCCGGCCACTGAGGCACAGAGTTCACAGAGACTTCCGAATCATTATCCA
>JAFGSO010000119.1 GCA_016934605.1 Calditrichota bacterium
AATGCTTTCTGAATGGGATGTAATTCTTCGCCGTCCAGCAGCCCTTCAATGGTGGTGACTTCACGGCCGGCGGCATCCAGTGCCAGCATGTGGCAGGAATATACTGCTTTCCCGTCAAGAAGGACGGTGCATGCTCCGCACTCACCGTGATTGCATACTGTTTTTGTACCGGTGAGATGGAGTTCGTTCCGCAGCAAATCTGCCAGACTTGTTTGTGGTTCAATCAGGACTTTTTTCTTCTTTCCATTCACAGTCAGAGTCAGAGGCACTTTATCTTCATGTGGGGCAGAAGAATCCTGAGGGACTTTTTCCGGGAGACCTGCCTTAAGGCCATGGATGACGACGGTACTCCCCACAACACCCGAACCGATATTCTTCAGAAATTTTCGACGGCTAATCCCCTTGGGCTTCTCTTTTTCACTCATAGGTTTTCCTCCGGGTTTCTATCGATGTTAGTGAATAGTGTCTCAAGTAAGAATATGATTATATCCGAAATATGGAATGGCTTTTATTTGTATGTTGACCGAATCGCTTTAATAGTGCCTGTATAAATTTACACGTTTTATAACAAAAGTCAATAGAGATGTTATTAAGATTATCGCATCGAGATTTTTTGAATAGATCGGTGCGCAAAAAAGGACCTCGGATAAGGGATAAAGGCTAAATTCTGAATCCCTCCTTAATCCTTCATCCTTCATCCTTCATCCTCCTCAATTGCTTGGCAAGCTATTTGCCGTATTCAAGGGTATGAATCTCCATGCAGAAAATCAGGATCATTTCGTGCTGGTATCCATCCTCATCATAATGACCGGATTAATGATCGGCAGTTTTCTGAATTCCTGTGCCTTTCGGATTCCCCGAAAAATTTCTCTGCTAAAACTACGGAGTTTCTGTCCTGCTTGCCGGTCCACTATTATCTGGTGGCAGAATTTGCCGGTTCTCAGTTTTTTGATTCTGCGCGGACGATGCCATGTCTGTGGAAGCAGAATACCCCTGGATTATCCATTACTGGAGATATCGACGGCGATTATTTATTATTATCTGTTCCTGAAATTTGGACTCTCACCGGATTTTCTGTTATATACCATTTTTTTATCGGCGCTGCTGGTGATTTCAGTAATCGACAGTTATCATAAAATCATACCAAATTCATTAATTGTTTTTTTGGTAGCATCTTTTATCACGTTAAATACCTTATTTCAGACGCATCTATGGTCAGATGTCATATTCAATGCAGGAATACCCATGACCTGTATGATTATCCTGAAGTATTTCACCGACAAACTTTTCAATAAAGAAAGTCTGGGAATGGGCGATGTGAAATTATGCGGAGCTGTCGGCCTGTTTCTTGGCCGGGAATTGTTTTTCCAGACGCTTTTTATGGCTTCAGCAATGGCATTATTAATTGTGACCTTGTATAACTATAAAAAGGAAAATTTCGACCAAAAGTATATTCCCCTGGCACCGTATCTCACCATGGCATCATTTCTGACGATATGCTGGCCCTTTACAATTCTAAACCTGGTAGAATATGTTGCAAAATGAATATGATTGTCTCTGTATTGTAAAACAGATATAAAGATTTTGCTATAGCTGACAATAAAAAGCTGCTCCCTGAAATAATTCGGAACTGCAAGTATATTGATTGAAACTTGTAAGTAATAATGAGAAAGAATAAGTTTAAAACTGAATAATTCAAGAACCACAGGACAGCAGGGCACGAAATTAGATAGGCTAATAATGTAAATCTGGCAGCTGGCTTTTGGTTAATCCATGGATGATATAGTCCTGACAGGTCAACCGGAGGTTGGCATGGAATCGGGACTCCTGGTTTCTGGCTGCGGGTTTTCTATTTCGCCCTTACAGGGCGGAAAAAGATATAATAGTAAACTCTGGTTAGTTTGAATCCTGTTTTCTGAATCCTGTTTCCTGATATTTTCGGACTGATTTCTGCTCTCTTTATTTTGTACGTTGTATTTTGGTCTCACTTTTTTGTTTTCTGGTATCCTGTATTCTTTTATTCTACTGCCGCAATTTTTTTCTTTTATCTTTTATCTTTTTTCTTTAATAATGGGTTTTTATCTGTGGCAAAAGAATAGCCACAGAACCATTGAGATCACAGAGAAAAACAGATCATATTATAAAAATAAAGTCAACAATCATATAAAAGTCTCAGTCCTCGCTGTAGCCTCGGTGGCATATAAGTAACCTCAGAGCACAGAGAAAAAGAACATTACACGGTAAATTCATATTAAAGTTGGTACATTAATCAGGTTAATTTACAGACCATTATTTCCGGAATTATCTCTTTTTATACTGTGGTTTGGATATGCAGTAGTCTGATAAGTTTTTTGTCAGCTTATGAATCAAAATCGCACATCTGTGCGATAAACGCGAAAAATTTCTCCCCTCATATTCGTGCCGTATAAAGTTGCTGGTCTTCCCAGGCAAGATATCTTTGAATAAATTGCCTGATAATCTTTTGAATAACGGGTGCAATTTGACTGGTATGATTTTTGAAGCGAACAAAAATGGAGAACGGGAGAAGGTCAGTTTTACTCAATTCGTCCGAACCGTCATTTGATTTCAGCATTAGCCGGTTTTATCCCCTTCAATCCCGCTCATCCACTCTTGATTTAAAAAATTCCAGAGAACGGCCAACAGAATATTTTCGGTGCACAAGGCCTGTATCTGTCAATCAGGGTTAACGATTCCATTCTCTGCAATCGGAGTCTGGCATTATATCAAGGAGAATGCATTGAATTATCTGGGAAACCGGTCAATTTTCAGAGAGAAAATCCTCTGGTCTTCAATATATCTGGTTTCCTTACCCTTTCCGGTAAAATCCACAGAAACTGATACACTTTCAGTCAATTTTTCGGAATCCCTCTTTCGCCAGAAAATTGTAAGTATGGATTTCAAAAATACTGATATCAAAGATATCATACGGGTGCTAGCCTCTCAATATGGTCTGAATATTTTTATTGAGGATAATGTCTCGAGGCGGCTGACCCTTCATTTGGAAAACGTCACTCTGGGAGATGCGCTGCATTATATAACAGAGCAGAATGGTTTGTTGATGGAAAAATACGGTTCGATTTACAAAATTACTGATTCTCCTCCTCCGCAGCCGCCTCCTCCGGAACTAAAAAAATGGAATATGTTCTGTAAAAATGGTCTGATTTCCCTGGATTTGAAAAACGAAAATCTGGCCGATGCACTGTACCAGATCTCACTCTGCAGCGGCGTTAATATTTTTCTGGAAAGATTTATAGATGATGAGATAACCGGTTATATCCATGATATGCCTTTTGAGCAGGCAATGTATCAGTTGCTGAAAAACAATGGTTATCTCTTCCGAAAAGAAGGATCGGCCTACCAAGTACGTCGGTTCAGATCCGGCAGTCCGGACACAAAATCGCCCGGCAGACAGTTCTGGATCAATACGCGGCGAGAACGGATCGATCTGGAACTTGAAAGTGCTGAGCTGAACCAGGTCCTTACTGAACTTTCCAGACAATTGAACATAAATCTTTTTCTTTATGGAAATATCTCGGGCACAGTAACTGCCAGGGCTGACGATCTGACATTAAATCAGTGCCTCAATCTTGTTCTGTGCGGAAATGAATATACCTATAAGCAGAGCGGTAATATCTATCTGATCGGGGAGAAGACAAATAAACTACTTTCATCTTCCCACCTCTTCCAGCTGAGTCATCTGAAGGTAGATGGTATACTGGAAATGTTTCCGCAAAAGATATCGGAAAAGGCCGAATTTAAAATCATCAGAGAACACAATGCTGTACTGGTGAATGCATCACAGGATATCATCAATGAGATTGCCTCCATCGTTGAGGACCTGGACCGGCCGATTCCGCAAATCCTGATTGAGGCACTGGTAGTTGATTATAATTATCAGGATATACGTGAAATTCAGCTGGAAGCGGG
>JAFGSO010000555.1 GCA_016934605.1 Calditrichota bacterium
CAGACTACCCAGCGCCAGTCCTAACATAAATGCAGAGAGAACGGTGCTAACTGCTAGGGTTGTATTGCCAAAAATTATACCGAATATCCTTGTCCAGATTATTTCATAAACAAGACCTGTAAAACCCGAAATAAAAAACAATAAAAAGATAATGATTCTGAACATATTATACCGGTTAGTTAAGCTCATAACCTGAAAATAAAGATATTGGAATTTGAACCAATATTCTTCAATAAAGGATCATGAGTTTTTTAACAATATCTAAGTTTTCTCCCCTCATACGAACAAAATATATTCCTGCTGGAATTCGTTTTCCTCCATTCGTATAAAATGACCAGTTGAAAATTTTTCCATTTATCGGATCAGTAATATTCTTTTTGAATACTTCCTGACCCAGAATATTGTATATAAGTAAACTGATGCGATTCTGGGATGGTTTATCCAGATACATTTTAATGCTGGTCTGATTTCGTGAAAGACTAGAAGGATTCGGAAAAATTTCCAGTCGTCCAAGTAAAAAATCATCCTCATGAAAATCCGGAGGATGTATAGCCGTAATATCAGGCAAAACATCCAACAGCCTCCCACTGATGCGAACATCATCCAGCCGTCCCTCAAAATCTTTAGAGGAAGGCTGCACAGGATCATTCCGATACCATGAACCAATGGATAAAGGGTCGCTGTTGGCAAAAAAATTCTTCGCAAAATTCAGAGTATCAACCGCAGGCGAATTTGCATCATTCCACATATATACTTTACTCTCACTAAAATCATAAAATATAGCAAGAAAGGTCCATTGATTCTCTGGTATCGTGAAACTGGATGCAACAAGCTGGGCCTGGTTATTAGCATCCCTTATTAAAAATTCAAGATTCCAGGTGTCTTTTGCTATTCGTAACGCATAATTCGTGGTTTTAGGATTAGAATCCTGTCTTCCCTTGTTTATCAGATAATGTACATCATTTAGAAGAATTGGATAAACCCAGAGTGAGATTGCAAGGTCTTCATCGGTAAAATCAAGATCATCACTATCATTTATCAGAAAATAGTCATAAACGTTACTGCTGTCCAGCCAGAGGTAAGCACTGCCCCCGATAAGCGGTGGTATGCTTGCATAAGTTGCCTGGTTTTGAAGAGTCCCGTTATTTTCAATCATATCCCAGTCAGCAGTATCAAAACCATTATTTTCAAACTGCCAGTGGCCGCCTTTGCTCTGAGCAAAGATAGAAATGTGACAAAAACAAATGAAGATTATAATCCTGATAATATTTTTATTCATATACATGCTCCAAGGTGAAAAAGGAGAGTTAATATTTTTTATAACTCTCCCCTGTTGAACTGTCATGGTCTGCCGTAGTTGGGTGCCTGTTCTACCCCGATATAGGCTTTCATTGTCTGACCGACATCACCCCAGCCCGGGTATACGATATACATGGTTTTGTCATAGAATGTCAGATAGTGCATGGGAGTCATGAGCTGCCCTTCATATAAGACCTCCTCTGTACCATCTGGTGCCAGGGTGTACAGGCTTGTTTCCCATGCATGGGTATAATACATGGTTCCATTCACGTCGAACTCAATTCCCAGAGCAGTTATTCCTTCCACAACCGGTGTTTCATTCTCCAGCCCACTCGAAGTAATGTCATATTTCAGTATCTGATCATTCCAGATATCTGTTACATAAATATTACTTTCGAAAACCCGGATACATTTGGGATTGTCGATGGTAGCGACCTGGGTAACAGTCCCGCTACCATCTCTTCTGAATACACCACTCCAGTTACTGACAATGTACATATTCCCGTCAGCATCCCAGTCAAAATCAATCGGTGCATCCACTACGACATAATCTTCAATTGTGCTACCATCCGGGGAAATTCGAGCTATCTTTCCCTCACCCTGTTCACAGACATACAGATAATTTTCAGGTCCGAACTCAATGGAACCATTGACAGGAACTGAAGCAAAAGTGGTCTTGGCTCCATCAGGTGCAATTTGATAAATAACGCCATCAGCCGCAGATCCAATATAGACATTGCCAGTAGCATCAACTGCAACACCATTAGGCCAGACAATCTCTTCATCTATAGTCTGTACTGTTTCCTTGAAAATAAATGGCAACTGATTGCTCCAGAATTCGGAGCCTTTCACAGCAACTTTTACATCAACCGTCTCCCCGGAAAGATTAGGTGTAATTACTTCAAGCATATTGCTTGTTACACTCAGAATGACAGCCGTCCTTTTTCCAAAAGCAACCAAATTATACTCCGGATTTTCATTAAATCCAGATCCGTAAATCATCACTTTGTCTTTTAAGAAACCTTCATCCGGAGAGATAGAGTCAATACTTGCAGCAGGCATTCCGGTTGGATTCGGATCCTGTACATCTTCTCCATAGGTTGGTTGGTCGGGACCCTCGCAGGAGACATAAAAAACCCCCAGAAAAGCAAGGATACCCAGAAGTATCAACAGTTTATAAACGTTCATTTTATATCCTCCGATTATACAATTTTTAAACATAAGTTACCATATCTCCTCATTGTATTGTTGCATTAAAACTGGAAATCAAAAGAAAACATATGTACGTCATCAAAATACTTGAATGTCTGATAACAGTAATCAAGAGCAAAAGCCATTCCACCTACTCCATATAAAATTCCACCACCTAATGTCAGATCCTCCACATCGTAGTTGGTCTTATAACCACCTCTGAGAAAAACCATTTCTTTAAAAGAATATTCCAGTCCGAAATGCAGCCGTTCGGAGTAATCCCGGGGATGGAGTGCATCCACCGCAAATGTGATACCGTGATCGGATTCAGGTATCCATAATCCAGTCACATTCATTGCCATTCCAAATTTGAAAGTAAGCGGAAGAGGAAAATGTTCTACACGGTATTTTCTCTCCTGGGAAAAATTCTGCAGAGACATTGCAAACCGCAGATCCCTAAAGCCTGTGTAATAGATTGTCCCGATATCGAACGCCATAAGATTCATTTCTGCAGTATACTGTTCGGGATTATCCATACTGCCCGATAACTGGGTTCCTAATTTTTCATACAGATATTTAAGATGTCCTCCTATGGAGAAACGATCTGAAATACTCCTGGCATAACCCAAACCAACAAACCAGTTTGTCGGCGAGAAGGCACCCGTTTCTTCAAAACCCGCTGCGGTTCTCCGTGTTCCATGAAAATCTCCCCAGTCCACCGCAGAGAAGCTTACACCGATGACACCGATATCAGGAAAATTGTATGAAACGACACCGGCATTGACGTTTATGTCTGCTATCCACTGAGTTTGGGTAAGAAAAGCATGGCCATTGCGGGTCAGGGCAAGACCAGCGGGATTCCAGAAAATTGAACTCGCATCATTCGACAGCGCAGTAAAAGCACCGCCGAGTGAACTGGCCCGTGCGCCAATCGGAATGGATAGCCACTTCATTCCTGTTTGAGCAATTTTTTTCAATTCCTCTCCTTTTGCCGGCATTACAAAAAATATTAAACCGGCTATCAGGAAAATCAGAAACTTACTTGATCTATTCATTTTTAATCTCCTC
>JAFGSO010000120.1 GCA_016934605.1 Calditrichota bacterium
ATCCCCGCCGACCGAATAGGGAGAAGCAGCAGCCATGGATGGTGCGGCAGGGGATGGAGATGGCCTGGAGGGAAGAAACAGGATGTTTCTGACTGTAAGGTCAAGTCCGAATTTGTACAAAGAAGTTCTATACTATTCTTTTATTTAGATTGAGTAGTCATCCCCATTACCATCTCTTTTTCTGTTACTTTATATCGTGCACTGGGGAAAAGAGCACTATCTGCCAATTGATTTTTTCTAGATAACAAATCATTCAGAATATGATCAAAAGTCTTATAATCATTGCTTACAGCCATAGGATAATAGATATAAACGCTTTTCTTCTGCCCAATACGATAAGCTCTATCTGTTGCCTGATTCTCTTTAGCAGGGTTCCAGTGCCGACTGTAATGGATGACATGGTTGGCTCCGGTAATAGTTAAACCTGTTCCGGCTGCTAGTGGAGATAGAATAAGAATATTAAATCCAGGCGTTTCATTGAATTGGTCAACGATGCCCTGTCTGGTTTCACTAATGACTTTCGAACCTGAAACTGAAGTATCACCATTTATAATCCGAATATTTTGAAGTCTGAAAAGAGATTCAAAGATCATCTTCAAGATATATTGAGTAAATCTGAATTCAGCAAAGATTAATACTTTTTCTTTTTGTTTTTTTATCTTCTCCAATACTGGAAGAATTGCAATTATTCTTGCAGAGTCTTCTGCAAACTCCTTCCAGAAGATATGTTCTTTCCCGGAATACTCTGCATAAAATGAAGAATTGTAATCAGGATGATCAGAGATCTTTTTGAGATCAGAGATAGCTTTTAGGGTCATTCTCTTATCTTTGGAAGCCTGCATCATTTCAATAACCTCATCATAGGCTCTTTTTTGAGTGATAGGCATCAATCTTTGCAGTGTAGAACAATCAATTGGAAAATGGTCATGATGTTCTTCAATATTCGATATATATTTGGACGGGAGTTCATTACCGAGGATGGATTTATTACGTCGTAAAATATAAGGCCCTATTTTTTCACGGATTTTTTTCCCTATTTCTATTAAGTCCTCATCTGTGGCATTTTTTGATTCTGAGAAATGTTTATTGAAATCCTTACGGCTACCCAGCAGGCCGGGAAGGCAGAAGTCCATTAAACACCATAGATCCTGAAATGTGTTTTCAACAGGTGTTCCCGTAAGCGCAATTCTGAAATCTGTATTCAGTGCTTTTGATGCATTGGTAACAAGTGTCCCCGGTGTTTTTATCTTTTGAGCTTCATCTGCAACGACTATATCCCATTTGATTTTTCCAAATTCAATTTGATTAAATCTTAGTGTTTCATAATTCGTAATTACAAGGGTATTTTGTCCCCATGTTTCAGCATGATAGGATATTTTTTTTGAATATTCTTTCTCGTCAGATCCGAGTCTAATTGTCCTGTAATTGCCTGTGGGGAAAAACCTGAAGTACTCATTCTCCCAGTTTTGTAAAAGGCTTTTAGGTGCAAGAATAAGTGCTTTACAAGGTTTATCCAACTCGGAGACAGCCCATTCAAGGAAGGACATTACCTGTAGTGTTTTACCTAAACCCATATCATCGGCTAGCAAACAACCTGGTGCGTCCTGCCGGAATAATTCCTGCATCCAGCCAATTCCAACTTTTTGATGGCTCTTTAGATCGTATTCCGAAGAGAGATTTGGTATTGCCCAGAAATTATCCCCGACATCATTAAGTTGTTTTTCTTCAGAATATTCAAGCTCGTCCAGGTTCTCTGAAATAAGCAAAACTTGCTTTTTGGGGGATACAGGTCTGTCTGGTGTTCGAAATTGATCTTCAGAAATCTGCTGTATTTGAATCGCTTCTTCCAGAGGAATCTGATAATTTTTATAGGGAACTGTCTGTTTATTGCTCTCTTTTGCTCTTTTGATATCTTCTGAAAATTGATTCAATTCCTGCTCATTCTCAAATACAATATTTTGGGTACCTTCTACAGGGTCATCAATTTCTATTCCCGGAAACCACTCATTATTAATCTGGACGGAAAAAGATTTCGTTTTCGGTTGGTATTCTCCTAAACCTATAACTCTTTCACTGAATGTGGAACTGATATCGATTTCCGATAAATCAAAATATTTTTCAGGGTGAGATAGTACATCTCCAATATTTTTACCATTGCGAGCTTCAAAATTGTGAGATCTGACTTTATGCAATTGTTCCCGTTGTGCTTCTGTGAAAGGGATATGGATTCTGTCCGTACCACCCTTTTTTGTTGGTATCGTATAAACCAGTTGAGTATCGTTTGTTGCATCGAGCCGTTCATTGAAATTCTGCTGTATATAATCTTTCTCAGGATTACTATCAGTAATATTTACCTGAATTTGAATCTGATCTTGTTCTGTATTGAGATCCAATTCCATTTTTTCCGGAATAAATACACTCTGACCCTGAAGCGGTGTTTCTATTGCCAGGTGGCTGCTTGATTTTATTAGCTTTTGAATATCCCCATATCGTTGATATTGTTCAGAAAGAGTACAGTTCCCTCTATTATTAAACTTCTCAAGTTTATCTATCAGTTCAAACTCTTCCTTTCTCATTAAGGCTATATTTTTTGAATCGGATGTCCAGAAAACAGAATTTGGGAAATATCTCTGGGGATTTATAGGAAAAGGGTCAATGTTGGAAAAATGTCGATACGATAGAGTGAAATCTTTCGAAGATATATCAGTTGAAGTAGATTCTACAACAGTATAAAAATCTGAATATTCCGGGAAATTGAATAGTTTTCTTGTCGTTTCTAATCCAATATTTTCTATAAGATAATAAATACCTTCTGGTTCAACCGAAACATTTGTTTCATCATGCTTCAGTACTGCATAGTCATTATCAATTAAGTCTTGTAACACTGTATATTTAATTGAACTACTGAGATCCAGATATTTATTCCATTTATAGAAACTTACTGGTTTATTATTAAGGTAGAAAAGTAAATTTTGTGATTCAAGATTCCAGTTTATTTCGTTTTTCACCTAGATTCTCCTTAATAGTGTTCGAACAGTATACTCCCATCCTCTGATATGCCTAAGTGTACCTGCTGCTCTGCCTGGGGAAAACTTAAAGGTATACCTTTTGAAGTCGGTACTTCTTGATATATAATCTTTAGAGAATTGATTATATTCCTCTGTATCATTTCTGAAGATATAGAGAGCATTCCCATGTTCAGAGTATTCTACAAACATATATTGTTTATGTTTCATTAGAATTGCCGATGTACTGCTTTTTTCAGAAATGATAAAAGTTCGTTTATTTTCTTTATAAAGATGTAAAAGCTTCGAGTCGTTTTTAATATGTGGCTTGTAAATAACGATTTTAACTTCATCCATATCCCTGATATGGGAAAGCCAGAATCTTTTTCTTTCCACGTTAAAAGCCATTGCTTCAAAAAACTGAATGGCAACTTTTTCATTTTGCCACTTTATTATTTCGATCCTGGCTTTTTCTATTATATCTTTGTACTTTTCTTCAGAAATATACCATTTTTGCTTGTCATGAGGATCTCCGATATGAACGAGAATTTTGGATCTGAGAGAGTCTTTTATTTGAAAATCTTCTACATCTGCATTTTTAACAGCTAGGATAATATAAGAAAAACAAATTAGTTGAGTTTTCTTATTAGTAATTCCTTCATTGACTGTGATAAAAGAGTGTATAGATTCTAGAGAACTTTTGTTATTATAGAGATCATATGCTTTTTGAAGAAAAGAAGCATATACAAATTGAGAGTTATAGAACCAGTGTAAACTGGTGATTTCCTTTTGGATAAAGCGCTTTATATCTGTTTCCCGATTCGTAATAAAGTATTGATAGAAGTTCCTATGACCTGATTTATCAACAAGATCCTCAAGATTTTTGAGAAGAAGAGGACCTATATGTTCATGCTGAACTTGATGAATACTTTTAATCAGTAGGTTCTTCCAGGGTTCTATAAGGAGTTCATTCTTTCTGAAAAATGAAAAGTGTTCAAAGAAAAATCTGAGGATGGAAATCATGGAAGAGCTTTTTAGATTTATCTGAATTTCAGAAATAAAATAATTATAGCACTTGGGCAAGCTATTTAAGATAATTGATTGGTCGCACAGGTGAAGACACTCTATCAGTTTTTTTATCTCAAGATCATTCGTACAAAACCGAGATCTTCTATTTATAATATTGCGGCTTTGAGTGAAGCTTACAAAATCTCCCCAGTATTGTTCAGGTGTTCTACCTGTAGCCCATTTATCATACTGGTTAAGTTTGGATCTGATTTTTTTCAGCCTTCGATCCAAGATATCAGTCCTTTTTGAGATATCTGGCTTTTTAGGTCTATGAGACTTTAGTGCTTCAATATAATTCATTGTATTTAAATCATTTAACCTCTAGTAATTTTTTCAATTCATTTTCAGCGTCTGTTCTTATTTGAAATTCAACTCTTCTGCTGATTGACCAATTGGGTGTTCCATCATCATTCAGAATTGGCTGACTATGGCTCTTCCCTATTGATATCAGGTATTTTTCGCACCAGTCTTTTAATTCTTTTTCTTTTAGAACATAACCGCTCAATACATAATCTAGAACGCTGTTTGTCCTGTCCTGGGACAAGAGCATACCGTTCATGAATGGATATTGATCTCCTGGATTGGCTGTATGTCCTTCGATTCGGATTTCAGCAATACTGTTTTTGTATTTCTCTTTATAAAGAATTGATAAATAGCGGGGAAAAAAATCTTTGAGGATTGTGCGGAATTTATTCCTCAATTGAGCACTGTTAGGTTCAAACAAAACATCCGGTTCTTTAAATCGGATAGTTAATGTTTCTTTTTCGATTTCAGCTCCCCATTGTTCCAGATTTTCTTTAAATTCTTCGTAAAGATCCTGATAGAGATCGGTTTGAAGGGACTGATACCTCTCTGCAATATTTGTCTTTTCTTCGAATATGGAAGTCAGTTTCATGAGAGCGACCATTAAAATGAGAATGAAAATCATTAGGAGGGCTGACATCAAATCTGATATGGACTGATCAAATGATAAATCAGATTCCTGGAAAATATCTTCATCAAAAGTATCTTCATCAAAAGTATCTGCCATAACTAGCTTCTCACAAGTCTTTTGTCATCAATATCTCCGAGTAATCCCTGAAGACTATTAACCGCAGTTTCCAGTTTGTCGGTAAATTGTTCAACAGCACCGGAATAACTTTCCAGATATCTATTCAAAGAGTTGCCGACTTCATTTTCATACTGGTTGATATTTGAGTTAACTGTTCTAAAGACTCCGTCTATTTCCTGTCCGGTAGATCTGATTTCTGAAAGATACTGGCTCATTGACCTGAGCGTTTCTGACATAGATTGATTTTGATGATTCATTGATGTTACGAAACCATCCATAAAGCTTCCGATTTTTATATGACTGTCTCGCTCTCTATCAAAGAATGATTCGAGTTGTTTCAGTGTCCCGGTAAATCTTCCGTAGGTATTTTCAAATTTTGCTATTGAATCCTGATATCTGTTCACTTCAGCATTAAAAGATACAATTGAAGTATCAACCTCCTGATTTATTGCCTGGTAGTGTTTCAGTTGTTCCTTTTGCTGATCTTCAATCATCACAAGAATTTCCTCAAGAACGGTAGGTATTTTAATAAAGTATTCACCAGATTCTTTCAGCATTTTAGCCATGGAATCCAATTCGTTTTTTGTGTCTTCTGAAATCATGTCTTTGAATTGAGTCACCATCTCTTTCATTGATGATTCAAGACTTTCGATAACTTTTGAAATTGTATCTTGTGCTCCATTTTTATTATCAATAACAAAACCTTCTATTGTTCTGTTTAGATTATTCAATGTCGGTTCTATATTATGTGAGATGCCATTAGATATACTGGTTGCCAGATCATTGTTCATAGAAACTGTAGCTTTAGACGTACTTTCATTGAACTCCATATTTCTGTGTAAAATATCAATAGTTCTAAGATATAAAGGAGTCTCTTCTCCCTTCAGTGTGTATGTTGATGATAAGAGGTATTCCAATTTATCAATGTATTCAAACTGTGTTGATATATATCCAATAATTGTATTCATTATGTAAGCAATATTTTTTTTAGATTTATTTAATGTAAATGAACCTAAAATTGAAAATGACATCCCGATTATTGATGTAATAAAAGCAAGTCTCATTCCAGATATTAATCCCTGGACCTGAGTTAGTAATGAATCATTATTTGTGAAATCTGTTAATTGTGATAGACCGAATGTTAATCCTATAAAAGTTCCAAGAATTCCTAATCCTAAAAAGATAGAAGGGAAGTTTAATACTCTTATAAAATTCTGATAATCTGTTGGAAATAGTGACGAGGCTTTTAATAATTCTGATGGTTTTTCAATAAGTATATATTTCCCTAAAAGAGGTTTGACTGAATTGTTAAATCTCGTTAGACAAGGATGACTTTCATCACGGTAATTAACAATATTAAACCCTTGAGGTGAGTAATCTAAATTAAAATCATTTCTCATTGTACTGAAAAAAATTTTTAAAGAATTCTGAAGACGCATTAGTTTTCCCCGCATGTTAAAATACAAGATCATAACAATGAGACCAATAATAAAAATAAATAGAATAGAAACATAATTACTCATACTTTTTCCTCTCACCCCACAACCCGGCCATTCAACCGGTCAATCTCAGCCACAATTTCCTTCGCCACATCCATCCTGTCTGAAAACAGATCCACAATGCTCCCGAACTTGTTAAACGGCTGCTCATTCAATATCTTCTTCTCAATCAACCCGTTCTGAATTACATGGCGGACAATCATCTTCACAAACTCCATCTGATTTTTATTCAAACTCTCGTCAGACAGAAACCGGGAAAACTGTTCATTTGCAGCTTTCGCCTCAAGCCCGACAATACTGCAGACCAGCTCCAGCATCGGCTTGTCACCAAACGCCCTGTTATAATCCTCTTTCGAGCCCAGTTCCTGCCAGAGAATCTCCTCCAGATGCTTTATCTCGTGCTCCGACAGCTTCCTGTTATGCTTCAGCTTGTAGATAGCCGTATCATCCTCATGACTCTTCAGGTAATGGTTCACCTTCTTCCGGTAGTCTTTAAACTCATTAACAGAAAACTCTCCGGGTTTTTCCTGTACATCCAGCACTTCATCTTTAAAGTTGGTGTAATAAGTCCGTCTCGGCTCACTATCGATAAACTTCAACAGATCCCTCAAGGCAATACGGACCTTCTCATGGTCAAAGATAGTAGCATCCTGCCAGTACTCATCAGTCTGGACCTGTCGGATAATCTCCTCCTGCTTTTTCACCATGGCAATATTACCTTTCTTGGAGAGCTCATCAGCCGTAGATATCACCCGCATTCTGGGCTTATTGGCGATCTTACCAGTCAGCTGGGCATATTCAATCGTATAGAGCAGATAATCAAACCGTTTGGCTAGTTCATCATCATCGATAGGAGATACAAGGGGAGCGATGTGTTCGCTCAATTCCCTGGGATCGGAATCGGTGAGATTCTCCCATTTTTCTTTCTTGTTGTATCTATGGATATACTTCAGCTTATTTCTGGCATTAAACCGGGTCTCATCAATCTGTGTGACGGCTTTGTAGAGCTCATCAGCCATCGAGAGCCTGTGGGCGGTGTGTTCTTCATCCTGATAATCGAGTCTCTGAAGTTCTTTGACAATATCGACGCGGATATTGAAGAGGTTTTCCGTCAGTGATTTGGAGAGGGTGCTCTCTTTACCGTTCTTGTTTTCCCGGAAGAACTCGAAATTGGAACAGTAGTCAAAGATGACAAAGTTTTCTTTATCCAGTCCTATACCGAATAGATCTTCACAGAGCCGGGTTCCCCGTCCGATCATCTGCCA
The DNA here is from genome assembly GCA_016934605.1 of Calditrichota bacterium. Lineage (GTDB taxonomy): Bacteria > Calditrichota > Calditrichia > RBG-13-44-9 > RBG-13-44-9 > RQOF01. Next base: position 7,889 of record JAFGSO010000120.1, read on the forward strand.
GAACTTTGATTTGGACCGGACTTTCTTGAAGAAGACCAGGTTGACGATTTCCGGGACATCGACTCCCGTATCGAGCATATCCACTGATACGGCGATCTGAGGCAGTTTATCTTTTTCGGTAAAATCCTCATAGGTCTTGTCTACGTATTTGATATCCGTGTAAATCGGTTTGGCAAAATGTCCGCTGTAATTGGGATATCTGGCATCAAATCGCTCTATGATAAACTTTGCGTGATTTTTATTTTTGGCGAAGACAATGGTTTTGCCCAGTTTATCGCCGCCTTCCACTTTGATCCCTTTCTCCATCAGATCTTCGATCACAATGTCGACAGTCTGCTTATTGAAGAGGAATTTGTTGATATCATCGCCAGAAAAGTCTTCCTCTTCGTCGAAGGTTTCTTCGTATTGGGCTTTGTCTTCCTCATCCAGTTCGTCGTAGTGGAGTCCCTCTTCGGGTAGTTTCATTCGCGTTTCAATGGTGTTGTAGGGGACCAGATAACCCTCTTCGATTGCCTCTCCCAGTTCATAGGCGAAGGTGGGCACATCGTTTTCCAGATCGAAGATGGAATAGGTGTTGATATCGATATCGTTTTTAGGTGTTGCCGTCAGTCCCACCAGTGCGGCATCGAAATAGTCGAAGATGGCCTGATATTTCTTGTAGATGCTTCGGTGTGATTCATCGATGATAATCAGGTCGAAATGTCCCGGTGTGAAGAGCTTCGATCCGTCTTTCCCCTTGGTGTCGTCTATGGCGTTCATCATGGTGGGGTAGGTGGAGAAGATCATCTTGCTTTCGGGGGAATCTTTTTCATTAAGAAGGTTGCACAGCGACAGGTCGGGCAGCAGATTGCTGAAGTTGTTCTTGGCCTGTTTGACCAGGGTGATCCGGTCGGCCAGGAAGAGGATGTTTTTGATCCATCCCTTTTTTAATAGAACATCAACCAGAGAGATGGCGGTTCTCGTTTTTCCCGATCCTGTAGCCATAACCAGCAGGGCTTTGCGGTGCCGTTTCTCAAAAGTATCGCAGACCGCTTGAATGGCCAGTTTCTGATAGGTTCGGTTGGTGATATCATCGTTGATCTCTACTGTATTGAGAGATTTCTTGTTGGTTCTTTTGTAGGTGGTCCATTCCAGATCTGCTTTGGTGTAGATCCCGGAAACCCGTCTTTCGGGATAGATCAGATCATCCCAGATATAATATTCAAATCCATTGGTGTAGAAGATGATGGGGCGGTGATTGTATTTCTGTTCCAGGCAGTCAGCGTAGAGTTTGGCCTGATCTTTTCCCTGACGGGGATCGATACTGGTCCGTTTGGCTTCAATCAGAGCCAGAGGTTTCCCATCATCACCATAGAGGACATAATCAACAAAACCTGTGCCGCTAGAATTAGGCATTCCCGTCACTTCTTCTTCGATGATGCAGTCAGAGCCTATGGTCCATCCGGCAATCTCCAGTTCCAGATCGATAAACATCTTCCGGGTCTGGTATTCGCTTATATCATCAACAGGGAAATTTTCTCTTGCCTTTTCGTTCTCTGTCCTCTTGGCCGTGATCCGGCTGCGAAGTTCTTCATTCTCCTTTCGAACCTCTTCCAGTTTTCTGTCTTTGGAACCGAGCCGGTCATAGAGATCCTGCAGTTCCTGCCGTGTTTTCTTTCTCTCTTCGCTGTCATGGAGTAGCGATTCGTCGAAGGGAACATTGTGAAACTGATAGGAATAGCAGTAGTCGATCCAGGAGGTGAACTCATAGAGGCATTTGAGCGAGTAGACGGCCTGTTCTTTTTTGATGGGTGATGTGGTGTGTACCGCTTTATTGCCCAGGTCTTTGATGTATTTGAGTCCATTGAAGAGCCTCATATCAATAAGGTCTTTGAAGGAGTAGTTATACATCAGCGATGAGAGATTATCCTGATAGGGGAGAGTGAGATCGCTGTCGTAGCTGTAGAGCCATTTGATGGATAGTTCGAGGGCTCTCCGGGAAAGTATGGCTGTTGAGGCATAGGAAACAACCAGGCTTTTTTCCGCTTCCACGCAGGCCGATGAAAATGTGTTGTAGTAGTCGTGTTTTTTTAAGTAGCTGAAATTACACATGCATTAATCCCTTATGTCAGTATCTTCCAGTGGCCGCCTCTGGCCGGTCCTACGCGTGTCAGTTTGTTTTCTTCCTGCAGTTTTTTCAGGTTTTTTTCCACGGCTCTTGTTGATAATCCCAGAATATCTGATAGTTCGGTAATGGTGAGGTTTTCATTCTCCGATAGCAATTCCAGTATTTTCTCCGAACTTTTCTCCGAACTTTTCTCCGAACTTTTCTCCGAA
>JAFGSO010000121.1 GCA_016934605.1 Calditrichota bacterium
AATTGCGAGATATCCTGTCCATTCAATGAATTGAATAAACGTCAGATAATAGCTTTGAGTATGAGCCAGAATCATCCAGTTGAAGCGAATATCCGAAAAATATCGCAGATACTCCATTCCTGTCCAGATGAAAGGAAGAATGAACAGGGCAAGTATTTCAGATTTCGTGCGAAAAACTCCATACAGCCAGAATATAATGGCATAGTGAAAGGCATTTAAGGGAATAACCAGAATCGCGGCTTCCGGCATACTGACGGCAATCCAGTAGAGGGTCATGGTTCCCCAGATCAGACCCAGCCAGTAACCCAGACGGAAACAATCCTGCACAGGTTTATCCCGCAGGAACCATAAAAAGAACGCCAGGGCAAAAGGGACGCAGATTCCCAGCGGAAAAGGCGGAAAACTGAGCGCCAGAAGAGTAGAAACAAAAAATAGATATTTTAATTCGGTTTTATCCATGAATTATGTCAGTAGGCACATGTCAACAATACCAGATTCAACAAGACAGAATTTTTCTCATTCCAGGACCACTTCACGCTTACTGGCGAAGGAACTGTAAATTCCATCAACAATTCGGAATACCTGCAAAGCATCATCGATTGTCGATTCCAGATGGTCTGTCCTGCCCGTCAGAAAGTCCAGAAAATGATTTACTTCTCTCTGGTAACCCATTTTGAAATTTACAATTTTACTTTCCCGGATATTGGGAGAGATGTGAACTATCTGGCCATGCATAATTTTTTGAATACGCATCGGATGCAGAGTTGCAGTGCCGTCGCGTCCGGCAAGTTCCAGATACATATGGTCTTTGTCTATGGGAAAATTCCAGCTGAGCTCAAGAGATACAGAAAGGTTATTTTCGAAAGTAATACAGGCCACGCAGAAATCCTCAACCGTGAGATATTCACTGATTTCGTAACCAAAGGATTTTGTGGAAACCGGCACCGGTTTACCTGCCAGCCACCAGATCAGATCGATCAGCTGAATACCGAGATCCATCACCACTCCCCCGCCGGAAATCGCTTTGTTGATAAGCCAGGGCTGTTTTATTGACTGGTGATATGCCTGCAACCATCTACCCTTGATGAAAAAGAGGCTTCCCAGCTCCTCTGCCAGAATAAATTTACGCAATGCCTGAACATCTGTACGGAACCGATTCTGCATCCCCACCATCACCAGTTTATCCGACTTTTCCGCCTGTGCGCTAATTCTGGCAACTTCTTCCATATTTCTGGCTGCGGGTTTTTCAACAAATACATGTTTCCCGGCCTCCAGAGCAAGAAGTGTCATGGGCAAATGGAGATTGTTGGGGGTGAGAATAAACACCACATCCAGTTTCTCACGCTGCAGCATGTCATCGATATCTTCATAGATTTGCTGGACGTCATATTTATCGGCAAGAATAGCTGCTTTCGATGCATCGGTATCACAGAGTGCCGTCAGTTTTACATCCGGATGTTTTTTCAGAATCGGCATATGAATTACCTGGGCAATTCCGCCGCAACCTACAATCCCAACATGTATCGGTAAACCCGCATTTCTTTTCCGATTCATCTTTTAACCCGCTGTTTTTCATGATCGAGAAAAGTTTGGAGGATAAACTGTGCCGCTATCTGATCTATGATTTCCCGGTTTCGGGATGGTTTTTTTCCCAGTTGCTGCAATGTCATCTGAGCCTGGACGGTGGTCATACGTTCATCGAACAGGACAACCGGGATATTAATCCGGTTTTGAAGTTTTTCTACGAACTCCCTCACTTCTGTGGTTTTTCTGGAGTCTGTACCTTTCATGGTCAAAGGCAAACCGCACACAATTTTTTCAATGCTGAATTCATTTACAACAGTTTTCAGCTGATTGATCAGTTCTTTCAGAGAATGATATCGGATAGTGCGCAGAGGTTGCGCAATGGTGAGCGTCGGATCGCTCATCGCCAGTCCTACTCTTTTTTCTCCGAAATCAATTCCCAGATATCTTGGCATAATTATAAAAAAACCGCTCTTATAAAGAGCGGTAATTAATCAAAATAAACATTTTATGTCAAATAATTTATAAAACTTCAATTATTTATTTTTCTTCATGGGCTGTTTTAAAATATCCTTTAATAATTTTCCGGGCTTAAAATGAGTCTTTCTTCTGGCGGGAACGTAAATAATTTCTCCGGTACGCGGATTACGGGCTTTTGGTTTAGGTTTGGTTTCTTTAATCTCGAACACACCAAAATCCCTGATTTCAATACGGATTTCCGGATTTGCTTCACTGAGGATCTCCCTGAGCGATTCGAACACCGCATTCACAAAATCCTCGGTGATATATATTTTCTGTCCGAGTTTCTTGGCCACCCGTTTTGATACTTCTTTCTTAGTAACGGTTTTCATCATTGATATCCTTTGTTAACTCATAATTGGAATAAATCGTTATTTTTGTAAAATTTAATCGGTCAAAAAGTTATTTGCAAGAAAAAAAAAGTTAAATATAAGAATATTAATTAGTAAGGGCTTCTAACAGTGTCATATTGGTGTTTTTCCGGATCATCCTGCCGGTATTTTTGTCACGGACGGTTATTTCCAGCTTATACTCGCCGGGCTCCAGATTGGATAATTGAACGGATTGTACCACAAATTCATCGGTCCTTCTCCCGGAATATTCGTTCACAATGCTCATTTTTTCAGTATTACTCCCGAAAATAGATTGAAAAAATCCTCCTTTATCCTTCCGGTGCAGGGCAGTTTCCACCGTAAAATGAATGTTACCGCTGAGATCTAAATCCAGATTATATAATTCAAAATAGACCAGAAGAGTGTCATTCTGCAGAAAATATTGAGAAACATTGGGAAGAATGTTCAGGCCGTTCCGGGTATAGCAGGAAATAATTTGAGAAGCATCTGCCTGCGGCGAAATTTCATCCGCCAGTACAATATCTGAAATCATGAGCGTATCTGAGCCGTAA
>JAFGSO010000122.1 GCA_016934605.1 Calditrichota bacterium
CCACAAACCATTTGGATCAGTGTAAATTAGGGGGTTGTTTCCCGCATATAGATATGGAGATGCGGTTTGCCCTGCCGGATCGGTGCTATACCAGATACCCACGCAGGAGTTGTAATACCGTGCCCCGGCATAGTAAAAGCCCGGCAGCCCTTCATTTTCTTCTTCATGGCCGGTAAATTTTAATTCCGAAGGAGACTGGCCGGTGACGGTTGCATCAATGACTTCTCCATATGGAGAATACCAGTAATTCTCGGTAACATTTCCCGCTTCATCCAGAACCATCCGTACCGAACCGAGATAATCTCTGATGAGATAGTTGTATTCCGGATCGCCCGTGTAATAATAATCCATCAAATCTCCGTTTAAAACTTTGGAGACTCTCAGTCCTGATGCATCATAGCTGAATAATGCTGATGAACCAGTTTGAATATTATGAGATTTCGGAAGATTGCGGTAATCATACTCAATAATCAAATTATTTTCATCGTCTGAAATAATATTTCCAGTATTATCATAAGCATAATTATTATTACTCTGTGTATCTACATGATTCAGTTTATTTGTTCCTGTATAATAAAAATAGTTTTGTGTTGGTTCCTGAGATGATGTCTTATTCATTCCTAAAATATTTCCATTCTTATCATACAAATAGGCTTCACTACGTAAAATATTTCCAAGTGCTCTGGATTTAAGCAAACGCGAGACACCATCATATTCAAATTCATAGGAATCAGTTAAGTTATCCTGTACAAAAATAAGCGTATCAATATTACCATCGACCTCATAGATTAATTCTTCACTGAATCTCGAAGAAACCACCGATTTTAATTGCCCCTGGATTGTATAAGTAAATGTTGCATTTTCTAATCCGTTCGCAACACTTACCGTTTCAATAGGTCCATGTTCGTAATATGTATAAGTACGAATCTCCTGTGCATTTTCCGGAATATCTGTGTCTGGTGACCACCCTCATCACAATTTAACAGAATCAATGCATTTAAAATCCGTTCTGAACAATACTGCCCTTCTGAGTCATCTTCAAAAGCTGTTCCCGTTCCTCTTCGAATAAAGTTATTTTGCACTTTTCATCTCAGCCTCATCAGGTATGTGTGATAAAACAATATACAAACAATTAAACGACATTACAATTATGACATAAGGCTACTTTCGAAGATGGGTAGAACAATTCAATCCTAATATATCACCTAATCAATCATCCTAAATTTCTCTTCAGAAAACATGATTTATTTACCCTTTATTTTTCTCCTTTTTTACAATACATTTCTGAATGAAAAAAGAAGGATACATTCTATGAAAACTATTATCTTCTTTCTTGTCTGTGGACTGATACCCGTAATTCTTTACCAGTCCTGCAGCCAGAATCAGAAACAACCTGAATCAGCAGCAGATATTCTAAAATCAGCCAGGGATACTGTTTCCATTTCCGGAACCGACATTACGCTGAATACCTATCTATGGAGAGACTTTATGCCTATCTCCCCGCCCGAAGGTAAACCACTCAGAGCCACAATATCCTTGCAACCGGTGAACTCTGAAAACCTGCCCGCAGGTATTGACGCCACAAAAATATACATCATAAACGATAGTGAAATATGGTCGGTGGAGCTTAAACCGTTCGGCGAACTTGCCGAAGAAGCACCTTTGAAGAAACTGGAGAGAATGGCCGAAAACGGACCTAAATGGGGACCGGGTATCAACGTGACGGTAGTAGTTGAAATTGTGGATGAGCAGGGTAAAAGCTACCTGTTAAGAGCCGGGGAGCAACCTATTCATAAAACTGTTTAACCTCAAATCAGAATAAAATTCAGAAAATGACCGAAAAAGATTTTTATCAGCTGATAGCACAGGAAACCAGTCTGAAAGCCTTCCAGGTTGCGAATACTGTCGAGCTTCTGGACGAAGGGAATACCGTTCCCTTTATTGCCCGGTACCGGAAGGAAGCTACCGGTAAACTGGACGAAGAGCAGATACGGGCAATCGAGGATCGTATTCGTTACCTGAGAGCTTTGCAGGAGAGGAAGGAAACTGTTCTTGCTTCCATCCGGGAGCAGGGAAAACTAACGCCTGAACTGGAAGAAAAAATAAATAATTCCCTGAAAATGCAGGAGTTGGAAGATCTTTACCTCCCGTACCGGCCCAAAAAAAGAACCCGCGCCACCGTGGCCAGGGAAAAGGGCCTGGAACCTCTGGCGGACATAATTCTGGCACAGGAATTTGAAACCGGAGATCCGCTTGAGTATGCCGGTAAATTTATTGATGAGGCGAAGGGTGTATCAAATGCGGAGGAAGCCCTGCAAGGGGCACTGGATATTATTGCCGAAATCATTTCCGATGATGCAGATATCCGGCGTATTATCCGGGATCTGACAAGAAACAGGGGTGAGCTGGTGAGCCAGACCCGTGATCCGGAAAAGGAAACAGAATTCGAGCTTTATTACGACTTTCGCGAGCCGGTAAAACGTATCGTCCCTCATCGGGTACTGGCCATCAACCGCGGTGAAAGAGAAGATATTCTGAGAGTCAAAATTGAAGTCGATGAAAGAATGATGAACGATGCAATCCGGCCAAGGTATATCCGCAACTCTCGTTCTATTTTTTCCTCCCTGGTGGATTCTGCCATCCAGGATGCTTACAAGCGCCTGATTGCTCCGAGCATTGAGCGTGAAATCCGTAATGAGCTCACCGAGAAAGCGGAAGATCATGCCATCGGGGTTTTTGCGACCAATCTGAAGAATCTGCTCCTGCAACCACCCATAAAAGGACATGTGATTATGGGAATTGATCCCGGCTATCGCACCGGCTGCAAGGTGGCTGTGATTGACGAAACCGGAAAATACCTGGAAGGAGAAACCATCTATCCGCATCCTCCCCAGAATGAAGTATTTCAGGCAAAAACAGTCATCAGATCTCTGATTGACAGGCATGGTGTCACACTCATTGCCATTGGAAACGGAACAGCTTCCCGGGAAACAGAAGTGATGGTTGCAGATCTGATCTCAGAAATTAAACAAGCCGGCGGTCCCGATGTTTATTACATGATTACCAGTGAAGCAGGGGCATCGGTTTATTCCGCCTCCAAAGTTGCCCAGAAAGAATTTCCGGATCTGGATGCAAGTATGCGGGGTAATATTTCCATAGCCAGGCGGGTACTCGATCCGCTTGCCGAACTTGTGAAAATCGATCCCAAAAGCATCGGAGTGGGACTTTATCAGCATGATGTGAATCAGCGGAAGCTGGAAGACAGTCTGAATGCCACCGTGGAAAGTGCCGTAAACCTGGTTGGAGTTGATCTGAACACCGCATCGGCAAGCCTGCTGAGATACATTTCCGGACTCAGCAGCCGTACCGCTGAAAACATTGTGAAGCATCGGGAGGAAAACGGAAAGTTCAATCGCAGAGAGCAACTGAATGATGTGAAAGGAATCGGCGACATCGCTTTTCAGCAATCCGCCGGTTTTCTCCGCATTCCCGATGGAGAAAATCCTCTGGATAATACCTCCATTCATCCGGAATCGTATAGCGCTACCAAAATACTGCTGGATAAATTCAACATCTCTGATAAACCGGCAGACTGGAAAACACTGAGAGAAAAAATAAAACAAACCAGTATCCATCTGGAAACATTGGCTGAAGAAATTGGTATCGGTGAACCGACACTGGAGGACATTCTGATCAGCCTGGAAAAGCCGGGTCGGGATCCCAGAGAGGAAATGCCTCAAGCGATTCTTCGTAGTGATGTACTGACACTGGACGATCTGCGGGAAGGAATGGTTCTGAAAGGAACCGTCCGAAATGTGGTGGATTTTGGTGCTTTCGTTGATATTGGTCTCAAACGTGACGGACTGGTTCATGTCAGTGAAATGGGGGAAAAATATGTCCGAAATCCCCATAAAGTGGTATCGGTAGGCGATGTAATTACGGTGAAGGTGATTGCAGTGGATCTGGAAAAGGAGCGGGTCAAACTGTCCATGAAGAAGTAACAGTTTTGTGCAAATATGTTTACAATAACCGTTTTCTCTGTGAATGCTTGTTTATCTCATCACTTGATTACTAAATGAATTAACATTATGATGGAACCGGATATATTGTTTGGTGTTTTAATCTTAGATTTGCACGACTGGTCATAATGCGAGAAAATCCAGATGGCTCCACAGATCCCGCACATATAGGATAGCAGTTGAATTATCGAAGCGAATATATTAATTTGTATTTTTTTCAGATGTTAGATTTAGAGAATGAAAAGAAGAATTTTTCTGCAGAAATTATCCCTTCTGGGTTTAATCTTTTTCGAAGTTAAAAAAACGGTAGCCGGAATTTTTGCCCCTTTTTTTGCTTTTCAGGATAATTCAGATTCACTCAGCATTCAGGTAGATGGCCAGACCACCGTTTCAATCCCGATTCTGCATAAAAACGGCATGGATTACATTTCCACTGTCGCCCTGGCAAAAAAGCTGAAATATCACACCTATTTCAATGACAGCAAAAAAAAGATCGTTCTTTATCTTCCTGGTAACAAGGTGGTGGTTACTGCACTGAATGCATTTATTGTTGTGGATGAAAAGACCTATCAGATGCCGGCACCCGCTTTATGGGAACATGGGGAAATTCACGTCCCGGTTCGCTACTTTCTCCCCATGCTGGACCGTTATACCACACTGAATATAGATTTTAATCAGTCTGCTCAATCTGTCCGTTTAAGCGAAAAAGACATAAACATTTCCGGTGTCACCATATCCTCGCGAGAGAACGGCACGGTAATATCCATAAAAACCCTGAAAAAATTTCAGGAAGGAGAAGTTACTGCCGACATGAGATATGGATGGCTTCATGTGGACCTGTATACCGGAAAAATTGATAGGGAACACATTCAGCGTACACGTCCCGCGGGACTGGTCAGCAAAATAAAAACATTTCAATTCTCGGAACTGGCCAGCATAGCCTTTTTTCTCCGCAAAGAACCGCTGTCCCGGGAAATTATTCATAATCCCGCCGGGAACGAAATCATGGTGGTTCTGAGAACAGATGAGAGTCTGGCGGAGGATCAGCCCGGCGATGTGGAAGAGCAACCCTCCGAAGAGATTGAACCATCGGATGAAGTTAAAAGACAATTGGATGAAGAGCGCCGTAAATGGCTGATCGACGTGATTGTGATTGATGCCGGACACGGTGGAAAAGATCCCGGTACTGTGAGCCGCGACAGAAAAACCTATGAAAAAGACATCGTTCTGGCTATCGCACTAAAGCTGGGCAAAATTATTGAGAAGCAGATGCCGGAGGTAAAGGTGGTTTACACCCGTAA
>JAFGSO010000123.1 GCA_016934605.1 Calditrichota bacterium
CTGATAGCCGTCAGAATATTCGTTTGTGGGATGAATATCGTCTGACAACCTGGTTTGATACATTTTTACCATCATTCGATTACCTGGGCTCTCAGGAAGCAATGGAGATAATGACGGATAATGCCGTCTGGTGGATGAAAACCAGCGGGATAGACGGATTCCGGCAGGATGCGGTGAAACATGTTCCCAACGACTTCTGGAGATTGTTGACCAAAAAGCTCAGTAAACATATTGAAAAAGAAGAACAGCGGGAAATTTACCAGATAGGGGAAACCTTCGGGAGCTACGATCTTATCAGCTCCTACGTAAATAAGGGACAGCTGGATGCCCAGTTCAATTTTAATCTCTATGATGTGGCTCTCCATGCATTTCTGGATTCGGACGGTTCCTTCAGAATCCTGGATGAGGAGATGAAAAAAACATTTGCAGTTTATGGGATGGATCATCTGATGGGTAATCTGATGGACAGCCATGACAAGGTCCGGTTTATGGCTTATGCCGATGGAGATATCTTGTTAAGTTCACCGGATGCCGAAGAAATCGGTTGGACCGATCCACCACGAGTGGATGATCCGGACAGTTACAGGAAAGCACGGTTGTATCTCACTTACATGCTTTCAATTCCGGGGGTACCAGTTATTTATTACGGTGATGAAATCGGCATGACAGGTGCAGCCGATCCGGACAACCGGCGGGTGATGCGTTTCGGAAACGGATTAAGTAGTGCCGAGAAAGAAATGTTGAGAGAAGTAAAGAATATTATCCATATTAGGAGAAACAATTCAGCTTTACGGCGTGGAGACTTCCTGAGTGTTTTAGCAGAAAAGGATATATATACCTTCATTCGTTCTGATGTGAATGAGAGAGTGCTGGTTATTTTAAATAAGGCTGCAGATAAAAAAGACATTCGGATACCGATACCGGAAATTTACGACGTCCAACAGGCACGTGATATTACAAATAATCAGATAATTCCTGTAGAAAATACCATTCTGAACGTCCCTCTGGATGGAATCAGCAGCCGGATAATGGTGCTTGAAAAATAAAATTATCAGCGCTTAATTTTTTATATCATTTTCCTTCGCTTATTCATAATTTATGTGCTGATATCATTAAAAAACGGGGAAGCTAGAATGGCATCTGTTCAAATGAAAAAAGTGTCTAAAATTTACGATGGGAAAGTGACTGCCATTAAGGACGCAGATATCTTTATTGAAGATCGTGATTTTGTGGTTCTTGTGGGTCCTTCCGGTTGTGGTAAATCCACTCTGCTGAGGATGGTTGCCGGCCTCGAAGAGATCAGTTCCGGCGAAATATATATTGACGATAAACTGGTCAATGAGGTAGCTCCCAAGGACAGAGATATAGCCATGGTATTTCAGAATTATGCCCTGTACCCTCATATGACGGTTTTTGACAATATGGCTTTTGGTCTGAAGCTACGGAAATTTCCCAAAGAGGAGATCAGAGAGCGAGTTAGTGAGGCTGCCCGGATTCTTGATATTGAAAAACTGCTGGATCGGAAACCCAAGGCACTCTCCGGTGGACAACGTCAGCGAGTGGCTCTGGGAAGGGCTATTGTTCGTAAACCGAAAGTGTTTTTGTTTGACGAGCCACTCTCCAATCTGGATGCTAAACTGCGTGTGCAGATGCGTATTGAGATAAACCGGCTTCATCATAAGCTGCAGACAACGATGATATATGTGACTCACGATCAGGTGGAAGCCATGACCATGGGCGACAGGATAGTGGTATTGAAGGATGGACTTATCCAGCAGGTGGATTCCCCCTTAAAATTGTATAATGATCCGGTGAATCGTTTTGTCGCTGGTTTTATCGGGAGTCCTTCCATGAATTTTATCGAGGGAGAGTTGGTTCGAAACGGTAATTTGCAATTTAAATCGAAGATATTCAATTTTGATATTCCGGAAGAAATTTCAAAAAAATTACGCGAAAGTACCGGCAAAGAAGTCATTCTCGGTGTTCGGCCTGAACATCTGTATGATGTTTCTCTGGCCACAGATAAGGAATTAAGTACACCCCAGAAAATCCAGGTGGATGTGGTAGAACCAATTGGAAATGAAATATTTGTTTATTTCAGTGAAGGAAGTCAGAGTTATTGCATGAGGATGAGTCCGGATAAATTACATGAGGCCGGTGAAAAGATTGGAATAGGAATCGATCTGAAAAAAGTCTTCTTTTTTGATGCCGCAACAGAAGAACGGATTGGATGATATCCGAGGGATTATTATCAGGATTATTTTATCAGTTGATTTACCGAATCATGATAACTGCGTTATTTTGAGTTCGAGATAAACCATTCTGCGGAATTATAACAGTTAACATATCTTTATTAGCAGGGAAATCTGGATGAAAATATCCATCAGTATATTGTTTTTTATAGTTTTATGGGTTCTATGTCCCGATGTGCTTATCTCGCAATCTCGCCATGAATCGATCATTCCGTCATGGACGAAGGAAGCTGTATGGTATCAGATATTTCCGGAGAGATTCCGGAACGGAGATCCGGCTAATGATCCCGTATTATCGGAGGTGGCTTCCACCTGGCCATATCTTTCTCCTCCCGGCTGGCAGATTCATCCATGGACATCAGACTGGTATAAATTACAGCCCTGGGAAGCGGCCACGGCTGAAGATTTCTATACGATTGCGGGAGCAAGACGCTACGGGGGAGATCTTCAGGGAGTCCTGGATATGCTGGACTACCTGACAGACCTGGGTATAACAGCTATCTATTTTAATCCGCTGTTTGAATCTCCCTCTCACCATAAATATGATGCTACTTTCTATCATCATATAGACGATAATTTTGGTCCGGATCCCGGCGGAGATTCCAAAATCTGGCAGTTGGAAAATCCTGCTGATGCATCAACCTGGCAATGGACTTCTGCAGACAGCCTGTTTCTGGTCTTATTACACCATTGCCATGAGCGGAATATCCGGGTAATTATCGATGGAGTTTTTAATCACGTTGGTTTGAGTTTCTGGGCATTCCAGAATGTTTTTGAGAACCAGAAGGCATCTCCATTTAAGGATTGGTTTATTATCGACAGGTGGGATGATCCTGAGACAACTGAGAATGAATTTACTTACAGTGGCTGGAATGGTGTCCGGGAATTACCGGAAGTCCGTGAAACCGCTACCGGTCTGGCTCCCGGTTTTGAAGCGCATCTAAAGCAGGTGGTGCGGCGCTGGATGGATCCAAACGGAGATGGTGATCCGGCTGACGGGATTGATGGCTGGAGACTTGATGTGGCCGAGAAAGTCAACATGAAATTCTGGCAGACTTTCAGAAGATGGGTTAAGGAAATAAATCCCGCGGCGTTTCTCATTGGAGAAATCTGGTGGGAAGACTGGCCGCGAAATAAGATGTTTAATGCCGCTCCCTGGCTTCAGGGAGATGTATTTGATGGTGTGATGAATTACCGTTTTACCCGGGCAGTAAAACAGCTGGTGATTGATAATGAACAAAAAATTTCGGCCAGTGCTTTCGCAGACAGTATCCGGAGAATCATAAAGGACTATCCCCTTCCGGCTGTTTATACATCCCAGAATCTGATGGACAGTCACGATGTGGAACGGGTTGCCTCACAGATAGTTAATCCCGACCGCTGGCTGGACCATGGCGGGAACCCGATCCAGAACAGACTTTTTGATGTACGAAAACCCGATTCTCTGGAGAGGATGAAGCAGAAGCTGATTATCGCAGTGCAAATGACCATGCCGGGTGCTCCAATGATCTATTACGGTGACGAGGCCGGTATGTGGGGGGGAGATGACCCGGACTGCCGAAAACCGATGCTCTGGCCCGATTTATCATATGAGGACGAAATATCTCACCCGTTTGGTGACAGCCGGCCTGCTGATAAGGTTGAATTCGACCGGAATCTGTTTGCATGGACTCAAAAAATGATCAGCATACGCCACAATAACAGTTTGCTTAAAACCGGCGAAATATCATTCCATGCATCTGAGACAGAGCAGAATATCCTGCTATTTTCCCGTGAGGACGGGGAAAAGACTATCTGGATTCTGGCCAATAGCAAAGGAATTAAAGAACGGGTCACAACGGAATTTTTATCAGGTAGCGAAACAGGGTGGATTGATCTGATCACCGGAAAGACAGTGGAAAGAGAGGTAGTAACACTAAAACCCTTTGGGATTATGATTCTGAAGGAACTTTAATCTGAGATTCCTCATATTAAACAGGAATTCAAATAGTGCCAACAAATAGCATGAACATTCTGGGAATATCGGCATTTTATCACGACAGCGCAGCAGCGCTGATCCGAAACGGGGACATTCTGGCAGCTGCACAGGAGGAACGGTTCAGCCGGAAAAAACATGATTTCCGATTTCCGGTTCATGCCATCGAATATTGCCTGAAAGAGGCGGATGTTAGTCCAAACGAGATAGATTATGTGGCATTTTATGACAAACCGTTTCTGAAATTTGAAAGAATTCTCGAAACCTACATGCAGTATGCTCCACGTGGCATCAGGTCTTTTATTAAAGCTATACCTTTGTGGATCAAGAAGAAAATCTGGATGAAGAATTTAATTCGGGAAGAACTTCATGGATATGAAGGGCCCATCCTGTTCCCGGAGCACCATATGTCGCACGCGGCATCTGCTTTTTATCCCTCCCCTTTCAGGAAGGCGGCCATCATTACCACAGATGGTGTGGGCGAATGGACCACCACCAGTCTGGGTTATGGCGAGGATAACGATATTACGCTCCTCAAGGAGATCACCTTTCCGCATTCACTGGGGATGCTTTATTCGGCATTTACTTATTACACCGGTTTTAGAGTGAATTCAGGTGAATATAAAGTGATGGGTCTGGCGCCCTACGGTGAACCGAGATTTGTATCTGTGATTCTGGATGAACTGATAGATTTGAAGGAAGATGGATCCTTTCAGTTGAATATGAGATACTTTAATTACGCGGCCGGACTTACCATGACAAATGGCCGTTTCAATAAGCTATTCGGGGGGCTGCCACGCAAACCCGAATCTCCTTTGACGCAGAGAGAAATGGATCTGGCACGTTCTGTCCAGGATGTCACGGAAATGGCCATACAGAGAATGGCACAAACGGTGAAAAATTTAACCGGATTGCCAAATTTATGTCTGGCAGGTGGTGTTGCACTTAACTGTGTGGCAAATGGTAAAATATTAAAGGATGGTTTGTTTGAGGATATCTGGATCCAGCCGGCGGCGGGGGATGCCGGTGGCGCTGTTGGTGCCGCACTGGCGGTCTGGTATCATTATCTGGGGAAGGTGCGTCCCGAAGGTGATGGATGGGATTGTCAGAAAGGTTCTTACCTGGGACCTCAATATAGCGATGAGGAGATCAGAGCTTACCTGGACAAGAACAAAATTCCGTTTCATGATTATGCTAATACCGATGAATTACTTTCCCAAACAGCAGGGCTTTTGAATTCGGAAAAAGTAATCGGCTGGTTTCAGGGCCGGATGGAATTTGGTCCCCGTGCACTGGGATCCCGCAGTATCCTGGCCGATCCGCGATCCCCCGATATGCAGAAAAAACTGAATTTAAAGATCAAATTTCGTGAATCATTTCGTCCTTTTGCTCCGTCCGTACTGGCGGAAAATGTTTCAGACTATTTCGATCTCGATCATATCAGTCCTTACATGTTGCTGGTTTCTGAGGTTAGAAAGGAATTGCAGCGCGAGATGTCCCCAGAGGAAAAAAACTATTTCGGAATCGAAAAATTAAATGTGATTCGTTCCACTATTCCGGC
>JAFGSO010000124.1 GCA_016934605.1 Calditrichota bacterium
CAGTTTCACATGATAAAATCTTTAAATCATTGGCCTATCTTACTTTGTGCCCTGCTATCATGGAATTCATGAATTATTCAGGCTAAATAAGGAATTTCTTTATAGGATCTGAAATTTTTTAACCGATTTTCCTTTTTCCAGTAGATGAACGGCACAGGCAAGGCAGGGATCAAAAGATCGCACGATTCTCGCCAGGGCAAATGGATTATCGGTATCCTCTACGGTTGAACCAACCAGGGCCTGTTCTATCGGACCGGCTTGATTCTTATCATCTCTGGGTGAAGCATTCCAGGTAGTGGGTACGACCGCCTGATATCGAGCAATCTTTTTATTTTTTATCTCTATCCAGTGTCCCAGAGCACCCCGGGCAGCTCCCCATAAACCCATTCCTTCGGCGGATGCTGGAACTTCATGGGGAGCACATACAGGTTCATCCAGCTTTACCTGCAAAATGATCTGAGACATTTCGTCCGCAATTATTTTACATTCCAGAGCTCTGGCCAGGTGCCTGCCCATCACCGAACAGAGGGCTTCCCGTCCTATCTGAAGCTCATTTAGAGTATCATCGACCAGCTGATTTACCTTGGGATTCGATTGACCGGAATAAGCAATCTGTATACGGGCCAGAGGACCTACCTCATAGACTTTCCCATCGTAGCGGGGCGCTTTGAGCCAGCTGTAAGCCGTTTTTTTGTGGGATTCGGGTGGGTTTCACCACGAGAGGGGTGAAGATGGGTTTCAGAATCATAGCGGGAATATTTAATATCCTCAGCTATTTTTGCCGGATCTACCTTCAGGAGTTTACCATCTGCCATTTGTCCCATTGGAAGAAGTCGTTTCCTTTGCGTCACGTCAAGATTCGCATCGAGATCTATCTGTCCGAATGCCAGAAAATTGCCACACCCTGAACCGACATGCAAGTACTCCCGATATATTTGGGCCAGCATAATTACATCCGGGATATAAATATTGTCGATAAAATCTGTGAGTTCTTTCAGCCGCCATAGAGAGGTGGTAATATTGTCAATCCGTGGTATGATGGTGACACCTCCCGGCACGATAGATGCCATGTGCGGCATTTTCCCTGACCAGATGGAACACAATTCATGAGCTTTCAGCCGTATTTGATATGCCTGGATATAATGATCTGTTAAGGTTTTCTGAACAGAATTCGGAACACGGTAATCAGCTTCGTAACGCGGAATAAAAGGAGGAATTTCCGGTCCTTCGAAATAATCTAAAGATGCCAGATGATAAAAATGCAGAATATGAGATTGAATAGAATTAGCACCTTGCATAATATTCCTGATGATACGTCCATTGTCGGGTGGAGTAATGCCGAACGCATTGTCCAGTGCTTGCGCCGAAGCTATTGCATGGGGAGTTGGACAGACTCCACAAAAACGCTGAGTAAGCTGAACAGCATCCAGCGGTTCGCGCCCGATCAGAATTTGTTCAAAACCTCGGTACAAGGTTCCTTCCGATTTAGCGTCAATGACTTTTTTATTTTCAATAGTCGCTTCAATCTTTAAGTGTCCTTCGATACGGGTCATGGGATCAATGGATATTTTTTTTGCTGAAGCTCCCATAAATTTTACCTCCTCTGAAAGATGGGTGAATGTTCATCCGGGAAACCTTTTTCGGTGCATCCGATACAGGGTGCACCGGCACTGATGCACCAGTTCACGCTGCCATTCCATAGCCGGATGGGGCAATCGGCCCGGGTGAATGGTCCCTTACAACCCAGTTCAAGCAGGCAGCCTTCTTCTCCAAATCTTTCTGCCATAATACCATCATCCAGATAATCCCGGTTAATACAGCGGTTATGAACTGTCCTGCTAAAGAACAGTTTCAGACGACCATATTCATCGAGTTCATCCGGATCCGGCATGCCGTATAGTAATATTTTGGATACCGTTCCAATAAACCAGTCAGGATGGGAGGGACAACCGGGAATGTTAATAACAGGGGTTGTTATGTTCAAAGTCTCGTATACTTCTGATACCCCTTTACACCCGCTGGGATTTGGTGCTGCCGAGGGAATTCCACCATAGGCTGCGCATGTCCCTACAGTTAATGTAACCATAGCATTGTTACCCAGAAATTCGATCCATTTCAGCATGGATATTGGACGACCATGGTCTTCACCAATAGATCCATAGGCACCATCCGATTTTGTGGGTATGGCCCCTTCCACCACCAGAACATATTTTCCATGATATTTTTCGGCGGTTTGCCGGGCAGTGTCTGTACTGAGCGTTCCGGAGGCAGCCATTAAGGTTCCGTGATATGACAGGATTAACTGGTGTCCGGGTAATACCTGTTCAAGAATCACATTTTTAATACTGGGATGAATGGTATTAATTACGGATACAGAACAACCGCTACAGGTAGAAGTTTGAAGCCAGATAATAGGGTATTCTTTAATTGCTTCCTGCAGGGCGAGTGCCAGCTTTGGTAGAAAGTGGGCTGACACTGGAGCAGCAATTGCCCATCGTAAAAATTCCCTGCGGGAAATGGAATTCTTAACTGACATCTGCTTCTCCTTTCTTAGGGATTTTAACCAAGGGAATTAGTTGAAATGTGTATTGTTTAATTAAGTGAAACAAATATTATATCAGTAAAAAACGGTTAAAAAATGAAAATTTACAGGTTACCATTTGCACCTGGATCAATGAAATTATTCTATATGTGCTATCTGGTTTATATCCTGTAGCCGGAAGTGAAGGATTGGCCGGAAGCGAAGGATTGGCCGGAAGCGAAAAATTCCCGCAGGAAAAAGTTACAAATTGAACATTCATCTTCGATTCATGCTCAGTTAATGAATAGAATAACAATAATTTTGAAAAAAGTCAATATAATTTTTGTGTTATTTTAGAAATATCAGCAGGATGATTTTACTATAGTTGTGTAAATTTCTATCGTAAATATCATTATTAGCAGAAATTGACTGGCACATAAATCCAGTATCCTGGTATCCGGGAAAATTTAAAAAAGTATCATTTAATCAGAAATATCAAAATGAAAAAAAATTCGTGATGAATAAATTTATATTGGAAAAGTTTTTTTGTTGAATTATATTTAAGATAAAAGACTCTTAAATATAAATAAAATGTTTTTTCCTTTTATTTTGGTTGAATATTATGAAATCGCTGGGTTTCTAATTACTGAGTGGCAAATACCGGTGCTTTTATCCCCGGCATCTTTGAAAAATATAAATCCCTGTACTGTACATTAATTAAAGTATATTCCAATTTTTTGGCCGAATATGCAGTATCAGCAATAAAAGAATCAATCTTCAAATTTTAATCTATCATGAAATTTTATCCATCGAGATTAATGTTGTTGAAACTACTGAAAAATTAAATTCACCTTTATAAGGAAAATATAATACGAACGAAATCCGGTATCGACCCGCACAGCCAGAAGATATTTCAGCAATGGCTGACCTCTTTCTTCTGGTACTAAATGATTTATACCAGCGAAATAATGTATCCTCCCGCCCGCCAGCAAGGGATACCATAGTGCGGGAATACAAGCATATTCTGTCTACAGGCATTTTCCATCTGGCAGAATATAACCATCAAATTGTTGCCATTGCCGGTGCAGTTGTCAGAGATAAACTCTGGTTTCTGTCGGCATTCTGGGTACATCCTGATCTGCAACGCCAAAAGGCAGGTATGCCACTGCTGAGAAGAGTATTGGATGCAGGCAGGGAAGCGGGAGCATCCATATTTTTCACCTGGTCGTCCATTGATACAACTGCTATTGCTGCCTACATGAAACTTGGAATGTTACCGGGCTTTCAGAATTTTTTCTTTGAGGGGATACCCCGGAATCTGTCGGCCATACCCGCAAACTACCAGGTGGTTCAGCTGGAAAAATCCTGTGCCATGAGTTTAGACCGGCAAATCCGGGGGACAGGTCGTCAGCCTGATCACGAATTCTGGCTGAATGGCGGGAAAATGCTGGGACGACAGATGATTCGGAATGGTAAAGTTACCGGATATTACTATTTCGGTAACGGATTTGTCGGACCTGCAGCATGGAAAAACCCCAAGGATGCACTGATATTGCTGTATTTATCATTCCGGGATTCATCAGAGATATCACCCGAAGTACGAATTGCTGTTCCCGGAATCAATCATACTGCCATAAAGTTCGCATTTGAATCAAACCTCCGCCTGACCGGTGTTACCCATTATCTGAGTACAGAGTCTTTTGGAAAAATGGATCAATACCTGGCTTCAGGTCCGTTTCTTTATTAATGCAATTTTTTTTTGAATAATGAATAAAATTAAAAAGAATAATTCTATATCCGGCAGAGCTCCGATTCATCCTCTTTCTCTTTCTTTCAATTCGAAAGCACTCCGGGATGATTATTCAAGAAATCATGTTCAACAATCACTCAAACTGGCGAGACTGGGCCTGATATTGGGATTAGTTCTTTATATACTATACAGTTTCCTGGACCGGAATATGGTACCGGAAACCGCATCACGGATTTTCATCATTCGTATTACGGAGTGTCTGTTTTTTCTGATGGTATTCAGCCTCACTTTTAACCGGCTCATTTATCGATATTATCAGCTGTTGATGAGTTTGCTGGCATTTGCGGCGGGGATGGGGATAATATGGATGATCCTGATTTCAGATACCCCCGGTGGTATTCATTACTATGCCGGCCTGATTCTGGTAATTATGTATGCTCATGGAGTACTCCGGATACGGTTTATTTATGCCAGCCTGACAACCTGGATAATCATTCTCCTGTACGAACTATATATTTTTATCAACAGCAATATGCCTACGGTTATTGCATTGAATAATACTTTTTTTCTTACATCAGCCAACCTGTTGGGAATGTTCTCCAGCTATGGTCTTGAGTACTACATGCGTACCGTATTCTGGCAGAAGAGGGCGTTGAATGAAAAAAGTGCCCAGTTAATGGAAGAGCATAACAGAAAAAGCAATGAATTAGAAGCTGTCCGCCAGATTCAGCTGGCCATGTTGCCACAACGGATTCCTGTTCATCCTGAAATTGAGCTCTCTGTTTCGATGAAAACAGCATCCGAGATTGGAGGAGATTATTACGATTTCCATGTTTCGGAAGATGGCACACTCACTTTCGCGGTAGGTGATGCTACCGGACATGGTGCTCAGGCCGGAGCAATGGTGACCGCAACAAAATTTCTGTTCTCCAATTATGCACCTCATCAGGATATTGTGGAATTTCTGGAAGGGGCTTCCCGGGCATTGATTCAAATGAGGCTACCCAGGCTTTACATGACACTGGCTATCGGAAGAATTAAAGACAGTATACTGGAGATTGCAGGTGCCGGGTTACCGCCACTTTTAATTTTCAGAGAAAATACGGGAATTGTGGAAGAAATTCCGCTGAAGGGAATACCGCTTGGAGGATATGGAAGTGAATTCTATCAGAAAAGGATGGTAAACCTATCCGGGGGTGATTCACTGGTTCTGATGACCGATGGTTTCCC
>JAFGSO010000125.1 GCA_016934605.1 Calditrichota bacterium
AATATTTTGAAAAGGGCAGCCGATATTCAGTGAATTGAATATCAGAGATTAAATATGAAAAAAGTTGCACTGAACAGATTTTGCGAATCCTGTCGAACCGTAAAAAAGCTGGAGAATCTTCCGGCCAATTTTGAGATAAGCGGTATCTCTATTGATACCAGAACCCTTCATGAGGGAGATCTTTATATTGCCATTCGCGGAGAGAGGTTCGATGGCCACGATTTTGCCCGGGAAGCCCTGGATAAGGGTGCCTCCGCAGTTGTTGCTGCTGCAGAGAAGAAACTGAAAGGTGTGAAAAAATCTGCCGGTATTATCCGGGTGTCCGACTCAGTTCGTTTTCTGATGGAATTCAGCGGATGGTACCGGGCCCAGTTCAGCATACCTGTGATTGCGATCACCGGATCAACCGGAAAAACCACCACCAAGGAAATGCTGGCAAGCATACTGGGGCTGGTCTTTCGCGTGATCAAAACACAGAAAAATATGAATAATTTTATCGGTGTACCGCTCACTCTGCTGCAGATATCCGATACCACGGATGTGGCAGTAGTTGAAGTGGGGACGAATCATCCCGGTGAGATTGCCACATTGACCGATATCGTGCTTCCGACTCATGCTGTTATTACCAACATCGGTAGTGGACATATCGGATTTTTCGGATCGAAGGAAGCAATTTATGCAGAAAAAACAACACTTTTTGAACGGATGAAATTCGGTACACGCATTTATATCAATGCTGAAGATATCCTGCTGGAAAAGTACAGCAATGATGATCTCTCCATAAAAAGTTGCGGATTGAGGAAAGGGTTGGATTATGAGGGAGAACTTCTGCGGATGGATGAACGGGGCCGTGCTCGATTTCGGATCAATCATGGCCCCGAAATTCAACTGCAAATTCCCGGCAGACACCAGCTCTTAAATGCTCTGCTGGCCGGAAGTATTGCGCTGGATATGGGTATTTCGCCTTCCAATGTCAAACTGGGACTGGAATCGGTACTGCCACAGGATAAAAGAATGGTAGTGGAAGATTACCATGACATCCTGCTGATCAATGATGCCTATAACTCAAATCCGGAATCGCTGAGGGCTGCTATCGATTATCTGTGTGAACTGCCACGGCCGGAAGGAACCCGTAAATATATGATTCTGGGAGATATGCTGGAATTGGGAGAAAAAAGTGAGGATGAACATCGCCAGATAGGTCATTATTTAAAAGATAAACCGGTAGATGCGGTTTTGTGTCTGGGACAATATTCCCGATTCATTTATGAAGTGATTCGGGATGACAGCAGCGCAAAATCAGTTGCCTATTTCTTTGAAAGGCATGAGGAGGCGGGCAAAAAATTATCAGAACTCCTGCAAAAAGGAGATATTCTTCTCCTGAAAGGGTCCAGGGGGATGGCCGTCGAAAAAGTGTTACCATATCTGGAAACGAGAGGCTAGTCATGCTTGGAGATCTTCTATACCAGCTGAAAGATTTCTATTTCGGTTTTAACCTGTTTCGCTATATCACGGTGAGGGCAGCTCTGGCGGCTATTACTGCCTTGCTTTTCAGCCTGGTTATCGGGCCCAGGATAATCCGAATGCTGAAAAAACATCAGATCGGGGAAGAGATCAGAACCGATGGACCTGAGACACATCTGGCCAAAGCCGGCACCCCTACCATGGGAGGAAGTATTATTCTTGCCGGTATTATCCTGGGGGTATTGCTCTGGGCGCAACTATCCAATTTTTATATTCAACTGATCTTCATCTCCACGCTCTGGATGGGATTGGTCGGATTTCTGGATGATTATCTCAAGGTTGTCAAAAAAATGAAAAAGGGGCTGGTCGGCAAATACAAATTGGCAGGACAGATAATGCTGGGTCTGTTTATTGGTTCGATGATTTTTTTCCGTCCTGAATTTATAGCGGAAAATATTAATTCGAACACCAGTATGCCGTTTTTCAAGAACCTGGAAATTGATTTCGGATGGCTTTATATCCCGGTGGTGATATTTGTCATTACCGGCACTTCAAATGCAGTTAATCTCACAGACGGGCTGGACGGGCTGGCTGCCGGGCTGGTTGCGATTGCCATGCTGGCCTTTGCCGGCATGAGTTATGTAACAGGTAATGTTAATTTCAGTGATTATTTGAACATCATTTATCTGCCGGGATCGGGAGAGCTGACGGTCTATTGTCTGGCAGTAGTGGGAGCAGCCATGGGCTTTCTGTGGTACAATGCCTTCCCTGCAGAAGTTTTTATGGGAGATACCGGTGCGCTGGCACTTGGCAGTACTCTGGGAACCATTTCGGTGCTGTTGAAAAAGGAAATATTGCTCATTCTTATCGGTGGTGTATTTGTGGCGGAAACCTTTTCTGTAATCCTGCAGACGAGTTATTTCCGTTATACCCGAAAAAAATATGGGGAGGGAAAAAGAATTTTTCGAATGGCTCCACTGCATCATCATTTTGAGTTAAAAGGATGGCATGAATCGAAGGTGGTAAGCCGGTTGTGGATTATTGGAATTCTGCTGGCCCTTTTGTCTCTCACTACCTTCAAAGTGCGTTAGAATGAATAAAAAAACTGGACCAGGACAGATGAAAATCGGAAAGAACGCTCAGGAAAACAGAAAAAAAATAGAAGGAGCCCGGATTGGTGTGCTGGGAGCCGCCCGAAGTGGTATTGCTGTTTCCCGGCTTCTCAGGCATCATGGTGCTTCCATTCTCCTGAGCGACATCAAGCCTGCTGAAAAACTGAAAAATGTCCGACAGAAATTGAGTAAGGAGGGTATAGAACTGGAAACCGGAGGCCATTCAGACAGATTGCTGCAATGTGACATGATATGCATCAGCCCGGGAATGCCGGTCGATATCGATATTCTGAAAAGAGCTGCAGAGAGGTCAATTCCCATCGTGGGAGAGATTGAAGTCGCCTCCTGGTTCTGCATCTCACCGATATTTGCGGTGACCGGATCCAATGGAAAAACCACTACCACCACACTCACCGGGAATATTCTAGGTAAATGGAATCCATCGACGGTGGTGGCAGGAAATATCGGAATTCCCTTTTCGGAACATGTCATGAATTGCACTAAAAAGCATGCGGTGGTTCTGGAGATTAGCAGCTTCCAGCTGGAGACCATCCACAGCTTTCATCCGTCCATAGCGGCAATCATGAATCTGACTCCCAATCATCTGGACAGATATCC
>JAFGSO010000126.1 GCA_016934605.1 Calditrichota bacterium
AACTGCCAGGAACTAGCAGCCTGAAGCTATTGGCCAGTATGCACACGAAAAGCGGAAAAGTCTGCCAGTGGGCGGATCCGCCTACCGGCGGAGGATAACGGAAAAGGGATAAGGGAAAAGGGATAAGGGATAAAGAAGGCTCAGAGACCAAGGCAAAAGGAGCAAGGAGCCAGATGGCATTCTGCAGTCGACAGTTGGCAAAAAGATAGGAGTCAGGAGTCATATTATTCTTAAATATTTCAGGCAAGTTTGGGGATTTATCAAACAATAGGAGTTAGGACTCAGTATTCCCGACTCCCTGTCAACCTCCAGTTGACATATCGGGATTAAACCATCCCTGGTTTAACCAGCAACCAGAATTAAATTCCAATTACCAAGCACCAAATCAGCCAGAAGCCAGGAACCAGCGGCCAGTAACCAGATTTTAATCATTTTTTCATGATAAATTCTTTATGATTAACCTGACTCTGTACTCCGGTTTGATGGTGTTATGTCAACAAGATTAGACGACTGTCCCAATCCGCTTTTCAATCAGATTCATAAAAAGTTCAGAGTTCTTAACCTGCAGATCAATTTCCGTATACCATACTCTATTTCGTATAACGGGTTCCATGGAAAGTAATTTAACATGGTCTTTCTGAGAGGTCACGATATATTTCACACCTTTTGATTCGGCTTCCGCCACAATTTTTCTGATTTCTGAAACCTTATAATTATGGTGATCCGGAAATTCCCATTTCCGGTTGACTGATAGTCCGGACTTTTCAAGCAGATTAAAAAACTGGGCAGGATGACCAAGTCCGCAAAAAGCAAAAATTTTCTCTGACTGCAGGGATCCTAATGAAATTCTGCGTGATTTACCGGATGAAATCAAATGATGCAAAGCAATTTCCACCTGCAGAACCGGTTTTCGATATACTCTCATTAGATGCTCTTTAACCTTATCAGTCTGTAACGGTTCTATGTCCGTCCTCGTTAAAAGGATCACATCCGCTCGCTTAAGAGAACCGGGAAGATCCCGGTTGCAGGTAATCGGGAATAAGAGAGGACAATTGGACCAGCGCAGGACGTCTACCATCACGATATCGATATTCCGGTCGATTTTCCGGTGCTGGAATCCATCATCCAGAATCAGTAAATTCTCGGAAAGATTATCTCTCAGAAATTTGGCCCCCCGGCAACGGTTCGAATCCACAATAATAGTGGTTTGGGGCAAATTTTTCGAAAGAAGAAACGGTTCATCACCCACCTGTTCAGGTACAATATTCGCCCGGTTTTTATTGTAAATAACGACCTGTCCCTTTTCTTTCCGACCATATCCCCTGGTTAAAATGGCCGGATGGTAACCACGATTCTCCATATTTCGTACCAGATATTCCACCATCGGAGTTTTACCCGTACCTCCGATCTGAACATTTCCTACGCTGATCACCGGAACTGAGGGTTCACATTTAGGCAGCCAGTGCCAGTCGAAAAATTTGTTCCGGAGATAGACAATTCCGGTCATAAATGCCACAAAAGGAAACAAAAGAAAACCGGAAATCTTTAACCAGGGAGACATTTTATCGCTTCCTCATCCAGTTTGCTGGTAATCTGGCTTAATTTTTTACCGTATTCACTCAATTGCTGCTGATTCAGACCTGAGGGGACATAAAATGGTTTATGATAGACGAGTGTGCACCTGGAGAAAGGATGAAAAATTAAAAGTTTGTCCCAACTCTTCAATCGGGTGAACCTGTCTGCAGCAACAGCCATGGGTATAATCGGTGCTCCGGTCTCAGAAGCCAGACGAATAATGCCGAGTTTAGCTTCCCGGCGGGGTCCTCTGGGTCCGTCAGGAGTGAAAGCAATTTTCATCTGTGATTCCGCCAGTCGTTTCTTCATCTCATTGTATGCCTCTTTTCCTCCTCTGGTACTTGAGCCGCGAATGGTGTGATATCCGAATATTCTCAATATCCGGGCAATCACCTCACCGTCAAAATGATGGCTCACCAGAACATATATTCCCTGGTTTTCATGAACAAGCAGGGGTAGAATCATGTTCTCGTGCCAGAAGGTATAAAGAAGGTGTTCACCGTTCCGAATACACTGCCGGACATACCGTCTGTTAAAGATATGCACTGAAAGTGAGGACTTGTAAAGGAACAGGAGTGGCCTAGACAGAATTGTTACAAAGGACAGAACCAGTTTCTGCTTTACTTTTTTATTCATGGGACGTAGTATATTCTATCTGCAGGATTTAACCGGACTACTGATACAATTCAAGAATTCACAGGAATGAAATATCGCTTATTTTTTAGATACATTAGGACTGTCGATTACCTCTTCAACTACATTGTCTTTTCCAAGTATCACAATCCGGGCAGAATGGCTGGAAATTTCCTCCTCGGACAGATAACAATATGCTACGATTATAAGCAAATCTCCAGGAGCACCTTTACGGGCAGCAGCTCCATTCAGAACTATTTCCCCACTCCCTCTTTCCCCTTTTATAACATAAGTCTCAAAGCGCTGGCCGGTATGAATATTATATACCCGAATGTGTTCATTTGGCAGAATTCCGGACTTATCCAGAAGATCCTCATCAATGGTAAGTGATCCGCTGTAATGGAGGTTGGATTGGGTAACTGTTGCCCGGTGAATTTTTGACTTTAAGAATTCTCTCAACATGAAATATATTCTTCCTTTCAATTCTTTATAAAAACAACCATGACTCCTGCAACACGAATTCCGAACAGAATAAGTAGAATCAACAGGGTGTCATTTCATTTAAATCCGTTCGATCAATTTAATCTACTCAATTTTTTATGATACGGACAATTCGGATACTTCGATTCATATCCGGTCGGTTCAGGTATTTATCATAGAGAAAAATGATCAGATAGGTAAAAACGAAAGACACCAGAGCACCCGTCATTCCCTGATACTGACTGGCAATTCCCGGAAAATGAATATAACTGTCAAACAAAAAATAACCACCGATAAGCATCAGCAGGGGTAATAAAAAAATAAGCAGGGCAGATTTTACAGCATATCCCGGTCTCACCTCTACCTCCACCTGTTGGCCCCTTTCTACCGAAATATCCTGGGTGATATGGAGAATGTGGCGTCTATTTTTGTCAATAAAACAGGCATTACATCCTTCACAGTTAAAACCCTGATGCATTTCGACATTGATGCCTGTCGCGTCCCGATTGATTACAATTCCGCGTTCTTTCATGGCTAAGTGTTAGAAGTATTAAATTTTTCTTTCAAATAAATTTAAATTTATGATTATTGCCTTAGCTCCGAAATTTTTTGATATAAGTCAATTACGAACAATTCACTAATGTACCTTGATTTGAAGCTGGTTC
>JAFGSO010000127.1 GCA_016934605.1 Calditrichota bacterium
ACCCAGTTTGCCGTAAAGGCAGTGGATCTGGTTGTATCCAACAAATTTAATCAGATGGTTGCTATTAAAGGTCTTGATATAGTGTCAGTAGCCCTCGAAAAAGTCATGGGGAAGCAAAGGCTTGTTCCGGTTGATTCGGATCTGATTGAAGCCGGCTTATCTGTGGGTACCAGCTTCGGGAAAAAATTATAGTCCCTTCATCAGAATTTCTGCAGAAATAATACTTAAAGTCTTTTAACCACCAGAAGAGTTATATCGTCGTACTGGGGAGCATTTCCTGTAAAGGTTTTCACAGACTCGACCAGGGTGTCTGCAATTTTTTGTGCTGATAATGTTCGGTTCTTTCGGATGATTTCCTTTAATCTTTCCTCGCCGTACTCCTCTTCATATTTATTTAAAGCTTCATTTACTCCATCAGTGTAACAGAATAGAATATCGTCTTTTTCAAAACGAATATGTCCTGTTTTGTACGAGAATTCGGGCATCATTCCCAGTATTATGCCACCGTCTTCCAGGTAAATTGTGTGTCCACTATGCTTCTGAAGTATAGGAGGATTATGTCCGGCATTCACATAAGTTAATTCATGTTTGAGATTGTCCAGAATTCCAACGAAAAATGTGACATATTTATCCAGATCAGTATTCTGATAGATCAATCGGTTCAATTTTGAAACCATCATGTCAAGATGAAGATCTTCCGAAATAATTATTCGCAGACCGGCCTGAAGATTGGCCATAATCAGGGCAGCGGGAACACTTTTGCCAGAAACATCTCCAATTGCCAGCGCATACCGGTTTTCTGATATGGCAATAATATCAAAATAGTCTCCACCCACTTCTTTGCTTGAATGATTTAATCCCCACAGATCATACCCCTCACAGCGAGGTAGTTCACGAGGCAACAGTTTCGATTGAATTGTTTTGGCAACCAGTAATTCCTGTTCGATGCGCTGTTTTTCAAGTGTTTCACGAAACAAACGGGCATTCTCCAATGAAATTACAGCCTGACTCACCAGTGTGCTGAGAAACTCCAGATCTGTATCCGCATAGTTTTTTTTATCTATTTTTTCTCCCAGAAGGATAAAACCTAAAAATTTGTTCTGATGCCGCATTGGAATAAAAACCCTGGCAGAAAGTTTCTGTAGTCGCTTTTTTAAGGATGAATCCTGAAGACTATCAACAATAAATGCGGAGCTGTAATTTTTTAATTCTGGTTCATTCTCAATCAGGTTTTCGATTTCTTCCGGCAGAAATCCTTTGCTATCAATCTTTCTGAGTCCTCTTTCTCCGGACAGCAGGATTGCATAGTGATATACCAGCATCTGACCCATTAATGCATAGGTGAGGAGCTTAATGATTTTTTCGCTTTCAAGAGTAGCTGAAAGTCCCTGAGCGATATCAAAGAGAGTTTTCAACTGATGTATCCTCTGATCCAGTAGCTGGTTGATATTTTTTATCTCATCCACTTTCAACGCATTTTCTATGGAAGTGGCCGAAAGATTCGCCAGTGAATTCAGAAAATCTTTTTCTTCCTGAGTAAAAGGTGACTTATTCAGTTTTTGGCCATACAATGCGACTCCGATGATCCTTTGCTGGGAAAAAATCGGGATAAACAATGCCAGATTAAACTTCTGAGCAAATCTGGTTATATTTTTGTTGTTCTGCTTTGCATAGTCATCTATCTGAATAACAGTCTCGTTTTGGGGAAGATCTGATTCCTGAAGCTTTACTTGTTCCACCTCTCCGGAAATACCTTTCCACAGATGAGGTACAAAATGATTATCCTGTCTCAGCAGAATTATTCCTCTGGAAACCATTAGGCGGCCCATTGGAATAAGCAGGATATTATTCAGAATATTTTCCAGATCTAGAGAGGAATTCAAAATCTGGCTAATCTCAAAAAGAGAGGAAAGTTCGATTAAACGCTGATTGATTTCCTGCGCATTTTCGGTATGGTATTTTTCTGACAGATAATCAAAAAAGCCAGGCATTTACAATCCTTTAAAAATGTTTTCGGGTTAATGACTGGTAATCTTTGACGACAGAGAGTGAGGGTTGTGAATTATACAGCGTTCTTATATTTTGTCATACGAACCCGGTTGCGAATTCCCGGTTTAAATTTATATTCTACCTTGTCCATAAGGGTTTTAATCAGATATAATCCAAGGCCGCCTCGTTTCATCTTTTTCAGGTACTCGTCCATTTCCGGTGTTCTTATTTCTTCGGGATCAAACCCGGTACCGGTATCGATCACATCAATTTCCAGGCGGTCTTTATGTACAGTTACTTCCACCATAATGAATTTATCTTTGTTGCCGGCTCCTTTATAAGCATGTTTTATCACATTAGTGCTCGCCTCATCAACGGCAAGTTCAATCCGATGAATATTTTCTTCGGAAAACCCCATATTTTGTGCGATCCGCGCCACAAAGTCCCTGATGATTTCGAGATTTGCAGTTTCAATAGGAATTTTAAGTTGATATTTTTTGTTTTTATTGGTCATCTTATCCTTAATCGTATTCTCACAATCTATTTAGTCTTTTTGTTGAATTTTTTGACGGCTGCTTCTTCTGTATCATAAAATTCATATAGACTTGGGAATCCCAACAAATCGAATACCTTGTAAACTTTTGGAGCTGCGCAGCATATTTTCAGATCTCCGCCATTTTTCCGGATGTCTTCTATTACGCCCATAAATACACCCAATCCGGCCGAGCTGATATATTGAAGACCGTCGAGATTTACAATAATATTAAATTTTTTTTCTCCTATTATTTTCTGCAATTCAGTCTCGAATTCCGGTGCAGTGTGGGCATCTAGAAATCCCTGAATATTTAATACTGCAACACTGTCAAGATCCTTTCGAAAGACCTCAAATTTCTCCATTCAAATCTCCTCGATAATCAATTATTATTACGAAATTTACAGTCTGAAAGTTATCAAAATCTGAAATTTCTTGTTACATGACATTAACAAGCCCCGAATATTTTTCATTCAATTTAAGGAGAACAGTATCAATAGTCTAGTTACATCCATATTCCGTATATAAAAACTCATAATTTTATAATTTTTCACTATAATTAATTCTGAGTAGTACAATTTTGCAATATTATAAAAGTCATATCGTCATGCAGGGGGGTAGACCCACAGAAATTTACAACTGAATTGACCAGTCGTTCCTTTATTTCTTCTGCCTTATATCCGTTACACTCCTTTAACAGAGAAGCAAGCCGTTCTTCCCCAAACTCGCTTCCCTCGCTGTTTCTGGCTTCTGTTACACCGTCAGTATACAAAATCATCGTACCATTTCCCTGAAGACTTAATGAATATTCTTCGAGAATAGAATTAAATTTTTCACCTTTGTCCAAACCGATGCCTATTCCCCTGGTGAGTATATTTTGTGGTTCATTGATCTTTTTACTGCAGAAAAGCACCGGAGTATGACCGGCCCGCGCGAATATTATTTTTTCTTTCTTGGGATCTATCTTTGCGACAATGGCGCTGATGAACGTATGGCGTTCGATATTTGGATATAAGGTCTTATTGATGTCGCATGTCAGGGAGTAGGGTGTTTTGTGATGCTTTGCCAGGGTCTGAATAATTCCTTTAAATTCTGCCATATACAAAGCAGCTGAAGTTCCTTTACCACTCACATCACCAATAATAAGTCCGGGATAACCATCGGCATAATAGAAAAAATCATAGTAATCTCCCCCTACTTCATAGGCGCTCAGGCAAAATGCTTCCAGATCGAAATTTTCTATTTTGGGAAGAATTTGAGGTAAGAGCTTTAATTGAACATCCCGTGCAATTTTCAATTCCTGTTCCATCCTCTCTCTTTCGATCGATTCTTTAAGCAGAGAAGCATTTTCCATGGCAATGGCTGCCTGATTGGCGACACCCTGAATAAGAGACACATCATCTATGTCAAATGTATATTCCTTGGCTTTGGTAGCATAAAGTATACCCATCAACTGGCCCCGGTTACTGAACATGGGAGCTCCGAGAATGGAACGGGCGTCACTTTTCCATTCCAGGATGGTTCTAAATTGGCGATGATGAGGTATATCATTAAT
>JAFGSO010000128.1 GCA_016934605.1 Calditrichota bacterium
ACCGGATTTTTGAGCATTTATTTATTTCCGAATTGTGTCTGGCATTTTCTATGGCTTCCGTTTCGATATCGAATCCAAAAACATTCCTGGCACCGAGTTTCTCCGCCAGTATTGCCAGAATTCCTGATCCACATCCGGCATCCAGAACTCTGTCTCCGTTTTTCACATAACGGTGCATCATCTGTATCATCAGCTGAGTTGTGGCATGATGCCCGGTTCCGAATGCCATTCGGGGATCGATTATCAATTCTATTTCACCAGGTTTCGATGCCGGCTTTTCCCATGGCGGAGTGATCCAGATTTTCCCGTCAATTCTCAACGGCACGAAATTTTTCTTCCATTCGCTCAACCAGTCTTCTTCCTGCCGCACCGATAATCTCATCATTGAGGGATCGAATGCAGAATTGAGGGGATGGAGCGCATCATAAATACCCTTTAGTTTTTCGGAATTGATTGCTTCCTTAAAAAATATATGCCAGACACCGCCGGATTTTTCCTCAATTCCGTTGCATCCCTCCCGGAAAAGCATAGCGGGCAACAAATCCGGGTCAAACAAATCTATCTGCAGTTCAATTACACAATACTGTTTCTTCATGAATTCCGGTATAAATATAATTCGTTTTATTTCATTCAGGCACTTACCACTCGATCAGGGTTGCAGGCGGTAAATGAAATGCATCAGGACTTTGCCAACTTTTTCCAGACTCTCGGGCGAACATTTATCCGGTGTATCCTCCAGTGTATGCCAGTAGCGATGGCTGGCATCCGGATATTCAAAATCAATAATATCAATAGCGGGTATGCCACCCTGATTCAGGATGACATGATCATCGAACACATAATGACGTTGTTCCGGAATAAATTCATAAACTTCCAGTTCTGCAGCTGTTTGCCACAGCCGGTTCACCAGTTCCGGTACGAATTGATAGGAATATCCTTCAATGGGTATTTCAAACTGTGAATCTCCAATCATGTCAAGAAGTATGGCGAAACGAGGAAAATACCGGTTATTGGCCTTGATGAAGTAGCGTGATCCAAGACAGTAGTTCTCCAGGTCTCCTTCCTCCCCGTAATCCTCTCCGTCGAAAAACACAATATCGATGCCCACCGGAGGAGGTTTCAAACTGAATTGACGAGCCAATTCCAGCAACACGGCAACTCCGCTGGCGCCGTCATTCGCTCCAGGGATCGGAATGTTCCTGTTTTCGGGAACATCCCGGTCAGCAAACGGTCTGGTATCCCAGTGGGCACATAGAAGAATCCGTGAGGTCTTT
Organism: Calditrichota bacterium; assembly: GCA_016934605.1. Taxonomy (GTDB): domain Bacteria; phylum Calditrichota; class Calditrichia; order RBG-13-44-9; family RBG-13-44-9; genus RQOF01. Next base: position 1,275 of record JAFGSO010000128.1, read on the forward strand.
TCAGGAGAAAAAGATCCGATGATATTGTTCATCGTGAAAGACTTTCCCAGAGCGACGTCGTAATACATAAATGGTTGAAGGGTAACCAAGGCACCATGTTTTTCAAGCTGGCCCTGCAACAGCTTCAGACATGCCCGGTGCCCCGCAGAACCGGGATTTCTTGGACCGATATCAGTCTGCATAGTCAGATATGTGAAAGCTGAATCTCCGTCAAAATTTTTGGGAAATGCTATGTCAGTATTAAGAAATAAAGAGGGAATCAGTAAAAATAACCCCATTCGTTTTGTTAAAAAAATGATCCTGATAAATAATTTCAAAGTCACATTAATCTCCCAATATCTTTTCCCTGATTTTAGTTACCGGATGGCTATATTGACATTTATTCCGAATTCGAAGAAGGAATATTTTCCGGATCGTTTTGTCTGATTGGAGGAATATTCGAAAAACATGGATCCGTTTACCTTCTGGCTGAACCGGTAGGTTACAGATGGTTTAAATTTAAATGACTGGTTGTTTTCCTGTTCAATGAACTTATTCTCTTCCAGACCCGGTCGCCTGGCAAAGGTAACATCGCTGGTCTTGCTCACGTTAAGACTGAATTGCATCTCGTTTTTCAGTTTTTTATTCTTCAGAAACGGCAGGGGAATACTGAATCCGGTGGATTTGGAATAGGATAAGGTTACATCAAATCCCGAGCGAAAAGCTTTATTATCCCCGCCGGTAGCGCTATAAGTAAAATTAGACGATTTATTGAAACGGATATTTCCCGATACACCCCATTTCGTATTAACATTCAGGCCCAACAGCGGAGAGTAGTTATTGGAGTAACCCCAGTTTGTCTTGGTTTTACCGGCGTCATCATAGCGGCTTGTTTCGTTTGCTTTTCCGTTGCGGGCATGCTCCAGTTGTACTGAATTGGCATATTTCTGGAAGAAGAATAATTTTTCCAGACCGCTTAGCCTGAACTGCCAGTCCGGTACGAGCTGATTCCAGCTCTGAGAATTATTATCCGGATCGTCTCCGGTAAAAAAATAACTGGTGGAAATATTTTCCGTTTTGAGCTGGTTATTATCGGTAAGATCTTCGGCATAATTGTACTTGAAGGAGGATGTCAGATTCTGGATAATATCAAAATTCAAGTTCCCACTCAGTGTTTTACTGTTTTTTATGGCAGGAAGCCGGGGGATTTTACCAAATGAAGTGTCAGTACCCACAGCGGGATCGGTATTAAAACCGAGCTGATGTTCCAGGGATGGTATATCATCGATATTAAAATAGCTGTAGTTATCTCTAACCTGATAATCCAGCCCTATTGATTTCCAGGCGTTAAAAAATTTCCAGACGAGTTTCAGGGGATTCATCGCCGCAATGGGGGAAGGACCACTTCCGTTCTGCTGATCCTTCTGCTGCTGTTTTGAATCCCCCTCTTCATCTTCCGATTTTTCATCCTGTTCCCCTTCTGGCGGCTGATCTTCATCTCCACCCAGGCGACGACGTGAGGGTGGCGGAGAGACTGTTTTGCGCTGCTGGAGTTGTTGCCTCTTCGGATCATAAATTTTATTAGCGAGTGCTGATGGCTGAATGTTTACATTGAATCCCTTGGTCAATTGCAGACTGCTGGATTTTTCATTGGTATTCACATTACTGAAATTATAATTAAATCCTGAGGAATATTTGAAAGTCTGCGTCATCCAGCTGAACCAGCGTGGATTGTAATTTACATTGAAATTCTGGTTCATTACTTTATCCACACCAAAATCAAATTCGGTGAAAATAGCTTCAACCAGTTCAGCCGTC
>JAFGSO010000009.1 GCA_016934605.1 Calditrichota bacterium
AATTGAATGATAATAACGTGAAAAAAATATGGCTGAAAAAGCAAAAATACTGATTGTTGATGATAATCCCCACGTTCTGAAACTGCTCAGCATCAGTTTGCAAAAAGCAGGATTCGAGGTTTATACGGCCGAGAACGGTGACCAGGGTTTTGAAAAAGTAAATGAAGTAAAACCTGATCTGGTTATTTCAGATGTGATGATGCCTCAGACGGATGGAATTGAATTTTGCTGGATGGTACGTGAAAATTCTGAAATTCCGATGGTTCCGTTTATTTTTCTCACCAGTCTGAGTGATCAGGACATGGAAATCCGGGGATTCAGAGCCGGGGCGGATGAATATCTGGTGAAACCGGTTGACCGCAAAGTACTGCTGGAAAAGGTGGAAACATTGTTGGGACGGGCACAGAAAGTCAAGAAAGTAGAAAATGAACAGGTCTCCCAGATGAAAGGTTTCGAGGGAAACCTGGCCGATTTGTCCCTGGTGGAGATGATTCAGCTACTTAACCTGAACAAGCGCAGCGGTCGAATGGATGTGATGGCCGAAAAGAAGGGAGAGATTTTTTTTAATAAGGGTGAAATGATTTATGCCAGAGTTAATAACGATATTCTCGGTAAAGAGGCCATCAATAAACTTGTGACATACAAAACCGGCATGTTTAGATTCGAGCCCGTTTCCTCACCGGATGTAAAGCCAAATATTGAAGGCTCAACTATGAACGTCCTGCTGGAAGCCTGCCGCCTGATGGACGAAGCTTCCTCCGGACAGCAGAGTTAGGACCATGGTTCAAGGTTAAGAAAAAAGAAAAAAGAAAAAAGAAATAAGAAAAAAACGAATAAGTAGTAATCACTTTAGTAGCACTTAATCCCTGTAACATGTGCCTTAGGCCATTTTTCCCTTATCCCTTATCCCTTATCCCCATTTTATTTCCCTTTGCTGTTCTTAGCAAAGAATCCTAAATTTGTTTTGTAACTTGTTTCAGTCACATCATAAAAGAGGGGATTCTATGAAAACACAGACTTTCTTAACCTTGTTTCTGATAATAAGCTGGGTATTTTTGCTTCGGGCCTATCCGGGAAAAGTAGTGAAAGGTTTTCAGGCGCCTGCGGCACATATTACCGGTATGACGTTTGATGGAAAAAACCTGTGGATAGCCGACCATCAGGAAGATCTTCTTTTCTGCGTGAATCCGGAGAATGGAAATGTTATCCGCTCTGTATCGTCCCCGGGTTTCTGGCCTATGGGATTGGCCTGGGACGGATCGTATCTGTGGAATATAGACGCCAAACAGAAAAAGATCTTTAAAATTGATCCTGCAGATGGAAAGATTATGAATGTTATTGATGCCCCGTCAGATAACCCGGAGGGACTGGTGTGGGACGGAAAATCTCTATGGGTAGGGGACGAGCGCGAGAATATTCTTATGAAAATTGATATGAGCGACGGAACTGCTCTGAAAACATGGGATGGACCCGCCAGAAGTATCCAGGATATGGCCTATGATGGGCGTTATATCTGGTGTTCGGATCGAAAAATGGATGAATTGTACATGATTGATCCTGAAAATGGTGAAGTTATCATCATGACCGGTTCTCCCGGTCCCTATCCCCGTGGACTGGCCTGGGATGGTAGTTATCTCTGGAATGTTGATTATCAGACAGATTCGCTTTATCAACTGGTGCGGAAGGATGATGAGATTTTTCGGCTCGATAATACACGACATACCAAAATTGACCTGATTCATGAGGTGAAAACGACTGGCTCCGGGAAACTGCATAATCTGGATGTATACTTTGCCAACCCTTCCGATCTTAATCAACAGAAAATTCACAGCGCTGAATTTACACCCGCAGGACATAAGACGGTTACCGACCGCTGGAATCAGGAATTTGTGCATTTTAAATATCAGGATCTGGTATCGGAAGCAGTGGTGACCTCCCGGATGTCCGTGCAGGCCGAAATTTCGGAGATTCAATATTTTATTTTTCCGGATGAATGCGGCACGCTGCAGGATATTCCTTCTGATATCCGAAAAAAATACACTGCGAATGGAAGTAAATACCGAACTGACGATCCCTTTATTCGGTCCAGAGTGGAGGAAATTGTCAAAGATGAGCAAAATCCCTACTGGATTGCCAGAAAAATTTTCGATTATGTCCGCAATACTCTGGAATACAAGTTGGAAGGTGGATGGAATGTGGCACCTTTTGTGCTCCAGCGTGGTACAGGATCCTGTTCGGAATATTCCTTTAGTTTCATAGCCCTGTGCCGGGCTGCCGGTGTACCGGCTCGCTTTGTGGGAGCCGTGGTTGTCAGGGGAGATGATGCCAGTCTGGATGAGGTATTCCACCGATGGCCGGAAGTATATCTTCCAAATTACGGATGGATCCCCATGGATCCTCAGGGTGGTGATAAGCCGATGCCCAGAGAGCGTCTTGCCAATATCGGGATGCTTTCCAACCGTTTTCTCATAACAACCCAGGGTGGCGGCGATTCAAAATATATGGGTTGGTACTATAATACCTATGAAACATACAGTGTGGATCCCAAAGTGCAGGTAAATATCGAAACTTTTGGAGAGTGGGATCCGGTGGAAGATTGATGATTGCGGAAAATTCCGGAAAACTGGCGGAACTAGCCAGGATAATTTCATCAACGGAGAGTAAACATGACTTCAGAAAAGTATAAAATTGTAATTGCAGGAGCAGGTGGAATCGGACGTGCTGCCGGACTTCTATTGCGCGAAATCGCTGATTTTGAGTGTGATATTTTTCTGGGAGACAAATTCGAAAATGTTGCCAGGGAGGCAGCGGAATGGATACTTGAGAACTCCGGCAGAAAGGGACAGGTAGATTCTTTCGAAATGACCGGTAAAAAA
>JAFGSO010000129.1 GCA_016934605.1 Calditrichota bacterium
CTCATTTATTTTTATATCTTTGTGCCTTCGTGTCAGCCGGTAGGTCACGCCGAAGGTCGGATCTGCCTTTCGGCTGACTGATCCGCCGGGGTGATCTTGGTGGTTATGAACTTTTCAGGTTCGGAAAAATTTATAAATCATTATTCCATGGCAGCTTCCGCCATTGCCATGATATTCTCCGGGGGAATATTAGGGAGGATCGCTTCGTGGCTGGGACTAACGACGTAGCATGGTCCGAGTATTTCTTTCACCCTCCGGACTTCTGCTTTTACTTCTTCCGGGGTTGCATTGATCAGTAGTTCCTGGGTATCGATGCCGCCGATAAAAGCCAGTTTACCTTTGAAATTGTCGGCAAGAAACCGTGCGTTCATATTAACAGCTCTGGCCTGCAGTGGATGCAGGGCGTCAACGTTAAGCTCAAGGATATCAGGTAAAATTCGGCTGATGGCACCACAGGAATGCAGGATGATCTGCAGATTATACCGGCGGGCACCCTCAATGAGCTGACGGAAGTAAGGTACAATAAATTCTCTAAACATCTCAGGACTGATCAACAGGTCCAGCTGTGTTCCGAAGTCATTGCCAAAGAAAAATCCATCCACCAGACCGGTTATTGCGCCGAAGAATCTCTCATTGGCTTCCGCATAGAAATCCACAATCTGTTTCGTGCAGGCATGTACCACCTCCGGATGAGTATACATCTTCAGAAAATAGTTTTCCATGCCAAAAAAATCGGCAACATCATGAAAAAACGGACACCAGAATCCGCTGGCACAGTAAAAATCTTTTGCCCGTTTTAATTCTTCTATTATTTCAGTAAAATCAAGATAATCCGGATTCGGCCACTCAAAATCCAGAATCTGCTTTACATTATCACAATTTGCAAAAATTCCAGGTGCACTGAGCTCGGGACCGGTACGCTGTTTGTCAAATATCGGTTTCCCTGCGGGGTGCCGGTAAGAAGATTCAGGGTTAATCCAGCACATATCATCCCCCAGTTTCAACCGCAATTCTTCCTCGCTGGAAGTTCCAAAGTAACGATGGAGCAGCGGCCAGGTGTCCGGGTGTGGATTGCCCAGCCAGAATCCGCAGCGGTCTGCCGGCTCTCCTGCAATGATAGTTCGGATCTTTTCACGGCTATTCATCCAAAAGTCCCCGCCAAGTTGATATTGTTATATGTATGTAACCGAATATTCTGAAAATATCATTTGATAACACAAAAATCTTTTGATACACGCCGCTCCATACTCAGCAAATGTTGAAGACCGGCATCACTGTATATATCGAGCACGATCCGATAAGTACCGGGATTTTTAAACATAGTGTCAGAACATATTAGAGGAAGGACAGAGATGTGATTTCCCGGGGCTATTCTGTGCGGACGGGGTACTATTGCTGCGATATCATACCATGGACCTATAGTTTCCCATTCGGAACCATTTTCCCTCTGTAATCTGGCAAAAAAGCTTGGCGACCACCTGTACAGAGAAAAGGTTGCAATGTTTACCGCCGTCACATGTATCGTTTCTCTTTGAGAGATATGGTAAAGATTTCTTTCCGTAGTAATTTTAAGATATTCCCCACCGGGAGCGGTGGAAAGAGGATCATAAATCTGCTGGCATGCAAGCAGGAGAGCACTCACCATTACCAGGTTAATAAAACTCCTCATAATGATATTCCTTATTACTGAAGATACATTAGATATAGTGAATAATTTTTGAGCTTATCCATTATCTAACGACTTTTCCTTTTGGTTATTATTATTTATGTTTATTTTTTCTATCAAACAATCTCAGCATTCCCAGTAAAAAGTTTACTCGTGGTACTCGTTTCATATATTCTTCATACTTAGCTCCAAACTTTCCTATCAAAGTTTTTTCTTCACTATGCGTATCCGAATACGATATTCCCGCTACTACTACTCCCAAAATTGCCACCAACCAATGCTGAACGATCAGACTCAATCCAATCCCCAGCAGGATTCCGGCCAGATACTGAGGATGTCTTACAATACCAAATATGCCACGATCTACAAGTTCTGTGGTATGAACATACGCTTTTCCGTCGGGCACTTTTCCCCACTTCCTTAAAGTAAACATTGGAAGCCATCCAAAAATTGCCGAAATCCACAATAGAATCCAGCCCAGGTTTCTGATGAAGATATTACCTTCCTCATTATAGAGTACAAACGAGAGGATGATCTGCCCCAGAGCAGCAAATGTCAATACAAAGGCTGTGATTGTCAAACGATGTCGTTCAATCATTTTATCATAGTTTCTATTCACGACTGCTTTTTTGATGTTCCAGAGATAACTTCTGCTTTAGTTAAATATAATACATACAATTCTATTTTTTTCTTTAACGGTTATAAATTGATGATTTTTTCTATTCTGGAAAATTCATAACCACCGGGATACTAAGACACAAAGATATGAAAAAAAAATTGGCTAAAACAATTTATGACGGTAAATATCACTTTTTCTGTAATTCATGTTACGATCTCTATCCGTAATTCTTCTCACATTTGTGGTAAAATTTGTGAATTAAACAGGTTATTAAAGATATACCTCGAATACTACAGTAGCAGGCTTTTAAAGAGAGCCTAGCTTCAACGCTCTGAAAAAGGTATCAGACATGTTCAGCTGCAAGACGGCGATTTATTTTAAACTCTTTAATCGGCATGATATGCATCAACCCAATCCCATTGTCAACAAACGATTTACCAGAATTACAAAAACTGATAAAAAGATCATCGAGTTAAAAATCTTACCCTGTATTTCAGATCCTTCCGTGCGGATGCCGTCAGATTTGAGAATGATACCAAAGGAAATCATAATCACATACGAACTGGTGGCGGGATAAATAACGCTGAGCACAGCAGGCGCCGGAAAGGCAAAAATGGTTTTAAAAATGCTGCCAATTATAATCGGAAAAAACATGATATGGTATACGTACTTATTTTTCATATTCATGCTGAGATCAGCCGGAATAAAGTTGGAGAAGTACTTACCAATCTTCAGGTTTATAAAAATCAGAATTCCAAATCCCGCAAACGCTATAAGAATTCTGTAAAGATAAGCAATCTCTAAAATTTCTGCGGCTTTGCCGGTATCGCCGGTCGTTGAAAACGGGGTCATTATCAGGTAACCAAAAAAATTGACAAAACCCAGCAAACTGAGCCATAGAAAAAACAGGTAAAACACCGTATTTTTCCTTTTTATCGACACGAGTAATGCGAAAACAATTCCCTGGAAAAGACTGATAACCGGTCCTGCCAGAGCAGAGACTATTTTCGCCATTTTGCTGATCTGAAGATCGTCTGTCTGGACATAATTATGATACAGTACAGGATCAGCACCAAATATGATATACGATATGAAATGACCGGATTCATGTATAAAAGTGGTAATAAAAAATGCTGAGATGAAAGCAAGTGTTGAGTTTACAAGGGTATTCTTCAGTGGTTTTTCCATCGTATTCCTTCTTCTTTAACATTTACGACTTACAACAGAAACTGCTGTACTAATCTATTACTCATCTTACAAGATTCATCATGAGCTTCCTAAATTTGATAAGGGGAATTGCCATCCGTGGAGCACTGTACCTGATGGGCTTCTTTCTGATACAGGCTTCCAGATGATCTACCGCCTTATCCACATTCATCATGAATGGTTTTATCTCCCCTTTAGCCATTTTAGTATCCACAAAACCAAATCTCACATTGGTAATATTGACTCCAGTCGGTTTCATGGCCAGAGCCAGTCCGCCCAGATAATTGCTGAATCCGGCCTTGGAGGCATGATAGGATGGGGCCTCAGAGGAAAGCAGTTCATCGGCAAAACTTGAGATTCCCATGAAATGCCCCTGTTTCCTTCTGACCATCCCGGGAATAACGGCTGATGCTGTTTTCACCATACCGCTTAAATTGACATCGATGATCCTTGCTTCACCGCCCATGTCCAGTGGATCCAGCAGCTCACCAATCCCTGCGAAATAGATACATAAATCAAGCGGCTCTTTATCGCTTATTTTCTGAACCTGTTCCGGATAGTTATTATCTGTCACATCCAGGATATAATGATGATATTTTTTGTCTATCACCGTGGACTGGCTTCTGGAAATACCAACCACATCCCAACCGCGGTATAGCAGTCTCCTTGTGGTTGCAAGTCCAATTCCATCCGAATTACCGATTAATAATGCTCTCATGTGTAATTAAATCCTTTGATTATTTAATGATTTCGTCAAGACCAAACCTGAAGTCACTCAGCCGTTTAAAAAAAGAATTAGACCAGTTCAACTTTCAGTTTTACCGTTTATTCCCGTAAGTTTCAGACCAGTCACACTTATGATTGCATATTTCGTCATTACGCATATTTTTTTATTTTAGAATTATCAATAAGGAGGCACAGCGGGACCCGTATAACCGCACATACCGAGGCGGGGCGAATTCACCAGCGGTATAGCCTCACCATATTCTTTATTTGTATGTTTTTCGACACACTCATCACAGAATGTTTCCCAGGTGTTATTCTCTCTCAGACATTCCATACATAGCCACCGGGCCTTTTTGCCACAATTTACACATTTATATTCAGGTGCGATATTTCTGGCCAGAAGAGTTAGAGGATGTTTTGAAAGCGGTTTTCCTATCCTCGAATCCAATATTTTTACTTTTGTCTCAGACGTCGTCCCAAAATCATAGAAATGTGTAATTTCAAGTCCTGGCTTAAATATTACACCCACCTTCGTTTCCATGTCTAGAGTTTTACCTCCCCACCCCCCAACGTTAAATTCACTTAAATGATCGCAACACTCCAGCCAAATAGCTCTGAGATAGGCATCGAGATATTCTAAAGTCTCAGAACCAGCCATCTCCAGATTGAACCAAAAAATTTTAGAATAAGCATCTTCCACTCCAAGGTGATAATAGACTTTTTTACTGGATTTTTGATCATTACTTCTTTCTAAAATGTCATTGATTTTGGCGCACTTTTGAAGATGTCTTACCATGCCCCCTTTGTTCGTTTCCATGCCACAGAATTCACACCTGCCTCTGGATTGTGCCCTGGTTTTCATAATGCCTCTTTTATTTGATTAGATTTAAACGTTCTCACCATCCGGGTTTAATTTGAACATAATTAATGTCAGCAAACTCTTCTCAGCATATTTCCCAGTTTTTGTAGATAATGTTCAGGCGCATGGCCTCCTGTACTTCGATCCAGAGATTGTTCATACCAGCCTAAAATCAGAAAAAGTTCATAGATTATCACATCCTTCTCTGAAAGCTTCTTACCACCTGCTTCCAGGTAAGAGTCAATCAGATAGCCTTTTCCGCCTGTAACACCGAAGGGTTTTTTCTTCCCCCGCGTTACAATGGCCAAATCGTAGGCGGGATCCCCACAAAACGAATATTCCCAATCGAGAACAGATACTCCGTTACCTTCTGACACATAAATATTCTGATTCAGCAGATCGCCGTGAATGAGACATGAATTATCCTCCGGAGGCAAGTTTGCTGATATCCATTCCAGACAATCCTGTATCTGGGAAACCCTGTACTTTTGGTATTTTGACACGCAGGCAAGTACATGTTCTCTTCTGGTTGCGTAATATTCCATTTCGTCCGGCAGATCGACATTTTGTATATTATGAATTTCGGCCGCAATTTGCGCGACTATTTCCCATGGAAGATCCATACAGAATCGGGGCAATTGGAACTTCAATGAATAGCCAGTTACAAATGTTCTTAGCGATAACATGCCTCCATTAACCCATAATATTGCTAAAGGCTCCGGTACTGAGAATGATGGATTATTCTTTTGAAGTGAATTTAATAAATAAAATTCGCGGACCATTCTCTTCCATGCCTCTCTATTGGCCTCACCCGACAGGAGGCTCACAGCAAAGACAAGATGTTGTTCTCTTTTTGAATAGATTATTATATCGGCCCGATAGACAACTTTGCTTAAACCGTATCCGATTTTCGTTATCCTGTCTACTCGATATTTATCGGTGGTGCCAAATAGGTATTTTAATATAAAATTCAAAGCTTGACTCACGATGAGCCATCCCGGCGCGAAAAAATCCAGACTCAATTCTGAAATGGATAAAGACATTTTATGGAGAGACAACGATTTTCCCGGCGGAAGCCACAGACGAATTCCATTTAATGATAACCAATCCGCGCCTTCAGGTTCAGGAACATCCAGAAAATACCTGTTTTTTTTAAATCCTGATCTCATGGTAATTATTAACCTGGTAAATCAGCTGCAATATTAACCAAAATGATTATGTCCTTAGCTAAGCTTAGTGTCTATATATTGATTAACGAAGACAAGATGAGTGTTTAAGTTAGAATATGTGAACACTTCATCTTCATCCTTTAGAATCTATATTTCTAATATACACTTTTTACCCTATCCCCTTACCCTTGTCCGGTGGTCAGATGGAACAGGATGGCATCAAGTTTAAAAAAGTCACTGGAAAATTTTCTTACTCAGATAAATATCTTCAAATCCGGACATCTTTTCAATAATTCACATCAATGGATGAATTGAATAAACTCCACCGGCGCACCGGCTTCCAGAATAAATGCAACCATTACGCCATCTGAGGGACTGTTGGGTTGAATGATGATATTTTTACCCTCTATAGCCACAGCCAGATCATCGACTTCAAAAGCCACATGAGGAACTGTTTTTACAATGTCGGGCAAGGGACTGTCTGGTTCAAAACGCATCCATTGAATGCCGTAAGGATTCGAAGTATGATCTGTGCAGAAAAATTTATAGTGCTCCAGATAGGTCTCTTTCTCATGCACTTTTTGGGTAGGAATGCCCAGATGATGATATTTCAATCCCAAATTCTCCTCATTTCCGTAAAAATTTTAGTTTTCATCTTCAATTAATTATTGATTTTCAGATTCGCCAGTCAGCAGTAAGCTGCTGATGTAATTATCCGTTGGATCTGACTGGAATTTTAGTCCTTTCTAGTTCATTTTTCCCTCAATCGAACGAATAAGCTCCTCATCACGGGTTATTTCGCCGGTGTTCTTATTCACAAGATAGGTTGTTTTCAACAGATAAATGATATCCCGCATACCCCAGTCTCCACCCATGAAATCAGTTTCATAAAGAATAACACAATAATTTTCCCGGATTTCAGAAATGGAGGATTCTAATACCGTTCTTCCTCCATGTTGATACTCGCCAATAAACCATAAATATTCAATCAATTCCTTGACTTCAGCAAGGATGAATGGTCTTTTATTATATTTTCCGATAATCTCACCGGGATTAAAAAAATCGTACATGGAGCGGTCCAGATAACTGCACTTATGCACCCTGGATAAAATGATATCGCGCGGATTTACTTCATACACTCTTTTGAATTCGAAGTATTTTTCAGTTTCTCTCTCACTAACGAGTTTCCGGTAATAAGCACTATTTAGACTGGTTTGTTCAGACCATTGTAGAGCTTGATTTCGATCATCCGTACAAAGTTGGATCCAGCTCGCTTCACGTTGATCTGGGGGAGTTATACTCACTGTATTATTATAATAGATACCTGCTCCTTGCAGATCTTCATGGTAAAAATCCGGAGGATATTTGTAGGAGGTGTAGACTGCGTTGAATAAATCCTGGTCACTGAATTTTTCCTTCTTTTCAGGCGCTATAGGGTCCTTCGATTCCCTGCAACTGATGAATAGAATAATAAGCAGAACGACATACAGAAAAAAATTTAAAATCCTCATGATAAATACCCCCCGATAATGATAAACTTTCAAATACAATAATATAGATGTCAGGCTGTGTTACATGGCTGATCATTCAATCTTACCCGGTACCTCACGATTAACTAAAATCATATTAACAGGTGATTCCTTCACCAATTCAATAAAAAATAAAATGTACTGGTGGTCATTAGCAAGTGTAAAATATGGGATGATATGATTTATGCGGGAAACAATTAAGGGCAGTGATTTTTCTGTACTCAATAATCCGCCAGTACCGATCGTGCCCAGAAAAAGTATCAGAACAATAAGGATTGTACTCCATTCAACTGCATCAAGTCCTGCTTCATTTCGGGTCCGAAGGGATGCAATCAGGAAGGATAACAATTGCGGCAACCGGGCTCAATTTATGCACGGTCAGGACCAAACTATTGAAAGGTTTTCCGGACCGGTTCAGCCCGTAACCCGAGCCGAAAATAAGTATAAAACAAGCTACCAGATAAAATAATATTTGGATCACAGACCTGTTATTTTAATTCCTTTCTTAAAATATAAAAGAATTGTCTGTCACTCTCCGAATAAATATTGATTAATAACAATGTCAAAAAAACATCAAATTTGGATAAAATAATAAGTCATCTTTTTTAAGAAAGTTTACCTTCACGGAAAACTTGTTCCCCTTCCTTCTCCTGCCAGGAGGAAAAGGAAGGGATTCGAGTCTAAAGAAATTTTTTAGAAAAACAATCTTTTATAATTTGATAGACATAAGTGGCAAAATCAAATAACTGTTTTATCCCGCAGTCTTGGTATGTGCCCGCGTCCCATCGCTTTCACTGTACACCCCAGATCCATATATTCCTTGATTTTTTCATCACTCAGAATACCGAATGCATCAACGATTGCGGCCGGACGCCCGATTGCCTCCACTACTTCCTTTGGCTTCAGCTCCAGATAGGGCTTGTGTCTCACCGCAAACACCACTGCATCGGCATCCCTGAGAGTTTCCAGAAGATCTTTTTTCACGGTCACCTCTTTCAGTTTTTCCTGATTGCGGAAAAAGACCTTTCGTCCATGTCCGGTGCCCGGATATTCATCCTGTTTCTCCAGTTCCCACCAGTGATCCACATAGGGATCATGCACCCGGATTTCGGCACCCATTTCAGATAATTTCCTTACCACAATTTCCGATCCGCTGTAGCGGGTATCGCCCACATCCTCCCGGTAAGATGCACCCAGAATCAGCACTTCGGCGGCGGCAATCGGTCTGCGCATCAGCCTGAGGGCATCCCGAACAAGTTGTGCGGCATGGGCGCCACGTATATCGTTAATATCTATGGCCAGCGGGGTGATTTTGAAAATATTATCCTCAAATCCCAGAATACGTTTATAAGCCCACATCCCTAAACCGCCGTCCTTCGGCAGACAGTAACCGCCAATCCCGGGTCCGGGAAACATGATATTGCTGTGGGTAGGACGTACTTTAATCGCCTCAATCACTTTAATAATATCCACACCGTTTCTTTCGGCAAACAGACTCCATTCATCCATGAAGGCCAGAATGGTAGCGCGATAGCTGTTTTCCACGATCTTGGCAGTCTCGCTTTCAATCGGGCGGTCGAGCACAGTCAGGGGGAATTCATCGGTATTCAATACTTCATTCAGGAATTTAACCACCCGCTTTCTTGCTTTTTCATTGATGCCACTGCAGACTCTCCAGAAATCGCGGATACTGGCCACGTAGTTTTTCCCCGGCATCACCCGCTCATAGCTGTGTGCCAGAAGGGGATCGGACTTAATTCCACGTTTCCGGAAAATTTTATGCATAATCGGATAGGCCACCTGTTCAGTGGTTCCCGGAGCCACGGTGGTTTCAATCAGCGTCAGTGCTTCCGGCGGGATATGTTCGGCAATCACCGCAAAGGCGTTTTCCAGAGCTTTCATCTCCACTTCCCCGTTCCTGACATTCCCCAGTTCGTTCTTTAGATAATCGCACTGGACGTCCACCACCACCACATCAGCCAGTGTGAGAACCTCATAAGTATATGTTGCCACCATGGTTTTTTTATCAATCACACAGCGCTTTATCATGGGTGCCACTTCGGGATCTTCCGCCTTGACCGGCGAAATACCTTTATTCAGAAGCGGTATTTTCCAGAAACTTCTAACGCTGGGACGTTGAACACCTATGACAAACTTGGAAGGTTTACCGGTTTTTTTATCAACCGTATCGGCCACAATTGAGGCCATTACCGCGCCCACAAAACCCAGCCCCATGACCACTACAATTTCATGTCCTTCTTTTCTGTGCTCTGCGGCCAGTTTCTTGATTCTCTCAAATTCCTTCTGATAATCTTCCGGCATCGGAAGCTTATACTTTTCGCCATTCGGACTGATCGAGTAATTCGCCGTCATTTTTCCTCCGTATTGGAATTTTGTAAACTATTACCTGAATAAAATTGTGTCATATGAAAACTTTTTGAATCGGCTTCAGCTGTAAATATTTTAATTTGATTTTACAATTTCACTTTTTTTGAATAATTTCATCATAGAATTCTTTTAACAGATAATACGCCTGCTTTTTCTGACCCTTATCTGATACCAGCCCTTTCCTGTTCCAGAAATCCTGAATAACTGGCAAAGGACGTCTCGGAGAGCGAAAGTCCTTCAGGATCCAGGGAGTCATTCCACGTATAAACGGAATTTTCTGCAACATCTTGAGATTTTTTCCATAAACATACAGTTGAAACTCTTCGGTCCAGCGGGTCAATTTATCCCCATGATATCCGTAAAGGGCACCGGCCCCGAATTCACTCATGATCAGGGGTTTATCATATATCGTTTTCCATTCAACACTGTCACATTTGGCAGGAAGACCATCGTACCATCCAATATAGGAGTTGCACCCCAGCACATCCACATATTCTCCAAACGGATCGTCAATCATGAGAGTATGTTCATTTATATAATGTCTTTCCATTGCCGCCGTTATCAATCGGGTTGGGTCCAGAGTTCTGGCAAGGTCAGCTAATTTTTTTAAAAATTGCAGCCGTGGTTCTGATACGGGTGTTTCGTTAGCCATGGACCATAAAATTACAGATGCCCGGTTTTTATCGCGGGTTATCATTTCAGTCAGCTGCAGTCTGGCGTTGTTGAAAGTCGCTTCATTTTCCCACAGAATTGTCCAGTAAACCGGGATTTCCGACCAGACCAGCAATCCAATTTCATCAGCTATTCGTGTCATATATTCATTATGGGGATAATGGGCCAGACGTACGAAATTACAGTTTAATTCCTTGGCCCAGTTCAGGAGAATTTTGGCATGCTCTCTGGCATAGGCACGGGCACCATCCATGAATGGTGCTTCTTCATGGATCGATATTCCTCTTAAAAAAACAGGCTTCCCGTTCAGCAAAATATCCGTTCCGTTTACTTCTATTTTTCTAAAGCCAATTCGATCCCTTATGGTATCAGATTCGGTTTCGATAAAAACATTATAAAGTTTCGGATTCTCAGGTGACCATAATTCCGGTTCTGCCTGAACGTCAAACCGGGCATATCCAGTCCGGTCTGTACGATATTTATTATCTATTTTCAATTCGGGTATCAGGATATGAAACTTCTGTTCTTTATTTTCTCCGTCGAGTTGCGCCCAGCCGGAAATCTTATTGCGGGAATTTTTATCCAGCTGAACAAAATAATCTCTGACAAAAGTTTCGGGAACTTCAACCAGCAGCACCCGTCGAGTTATTCCGCCATAATTAAACCAGTCGGTATTTAATGTCGGTACCGCTTCACGGTATCTCCTGTTGTCTGCTTTAACAATCAGAAAGTTATCTTCTTCCTTAATCAGATTGGTAATCTCAGAGTTGAATGGAGTAAATCCCCCCTCGTGCTCGCCCACAAATTCTCCATTCAAATACACTTTCGCCTGATAATTTATTGCACCAAAATAGATAAAAATCCGTGAATCCGGTTTTTTTCGATAATTGAATGATTTTTTAAACCAGATGGTCCCTTCATATAAGAAGAGCTTCTCGCTCTGAGAATTCCAGTCACCCGGAACATGAAGCAGATCTTCGCTGTCGAAACTGTATTCAACGCGGTCTGATTTTGTCTGAGGTTTCCGATTTTTGAAATAGCCGTTTTCTGAAGGATGGTAACGGTAATCATAATATCCGGTCTCGTAGGGATCGATGATAAAATTCCAATTGCCGTGCAGATCTGTTGATGATCTTCCGTCGACATTGATGATGAGGGGAGAAGCATATAAACAGGTAAAAACTGATAAAAAAGTAACAATCAGCATACGAAAAAGACCAAGCATTGGTTAACCTATTAAATTGATACAGAAAACAATTCTCATTTATTTTAAATTTTTCCGAACAAAATGTGTTGAATATGCATTCTCCACGTTTTTGTCGTGGCTTTTTGAAAAACGCAAAATATTTCTATTTTTGCCCTTACCCCATTGTTTGTAAACAGTATGAGATTCCTTCAGATCGATATCCTGCGCATGAAATTTTAGAATTCTCAGGATTCTATTGGCCTTGGAGAGATTGCATTTTATTACTTTCTCGAGGTATGGAATTCGCCCGAACCTCCAGTTTTCTACATCTTTTTTATTCAGATATTCAAGTTTCAGGAAGATCTCAACGGGGCTTACAAAATTCTCGTTTTCCAAAATTGCATGGATCGCTTTAGAAACTTTTGGGTAAAATTTGTCTTTTCTATAATTCTTTTGCATAATTTTGGTCATATAATCATGATCTTTCCCATTCAAACGACTTTTGTAATATTAAATGTTTTCATAAAATCTATTACTTCATACAACTTGCTTCATTTTGAAGATTTTTTTAAATGTAACATGCTAACATGTTTTCATTTTTCAAAATGAAAGATCATATCATTTTCAGGCATGAATTCTTTCCGCTTCCAGTAATATATCCGCTCGCCATCGATGCCGTATATTCTATCCGCTTCAATGGAAAAACCGGTGATTTCAACCCCACCGCTTACAATCAGCTTGTACTCAGCCTGCTCCAAAGGTTTATTCCATCTGCGGGTGGATGTTAAAATGTAGCGGGCGCTGTCGCAGGTTAGTTCTTCCCGGTAGCGTATGCGGTAAACCTCTGTGTCACCAGGAGCTACTTCCAGCAAAAAGGAAAATCCGCGTCCACTTAAATTTATAATATCGGCTGTGGTATTTTTTGAAATATTCAAGACATTAATGGAGTCTATAGCTTTCGAATGGGGTGAATTCCCGAAAGGGAAATATATTGATTTTTCCAGTCTCTTTCCTGACTTATTGCTAAACCAGTAAAATCCATCTACCTGGAAATATTCATTGTCTATTCTAAAGGTTATATCCTCCTGAAAAAAAGCCATTTCCTGACCGAAGATAATCCCATTCAGTATCAGGATAACTATGCCAATAAATCTCATATTATGCTTACTTTAGAAGAATCACTGAACCGTTTTTATAGACCTTATTTCCTGAACGAAGCTGATAATGATACCTGCCTGATGACACCTGATTGCCGTAATAGTCTTTGCCATCCCAATAAAGCAATGAATTATTCATCACTTTGATGCTGACGATTTTCTGGCCAATAACATTAAAAATATCGATATTCATTTTTTCATTTTGCAGGTTTGGCGGAATCTGCACCTTAAAATTGGTCCTGGAATTAAAAGGATTGGGATAATTCAGCACCTCTAAATCGGATATTGGTTGTTGATAGCTATCTTTTAAACCTACTAAATAATCCGTCTGAAAATGTATATCGCTTTCATAGAGAGAATCGGGATTTATATTTAATCGGAGAGAATCGATTCTAACAGTTCGCGATCCTCCCGGCATATAATTATATATTATAAACCGGCAGATAGCCTTCCGGGAAAAAACTCTGGTGAAATAAGTGCCGTCATTTCGGAAAAAAACAGGATTATCCAATTTAAAATTTCCGGTCGTTACAGAGATATTATTTTTG
Source organism: Calditrichota bacterium (assembly GCA_016934605.1). Lineage (GTDB taxonomy): Bacteria > Calditrichota > Calditrichia > RBG-13-44-9 > RBG-13-44-9 > RQOF01. The sequence goes on from JAFGSO010000129.1 coordinate 13,726, forward strand.
TCGTATATACGTCCATATAGTGTCCCGCAGGTTCCGCAGGTATCATTTGGCAAACCGATTGTCGGACTTTTGTCCTTGGAAAAAAGGTAATAGCCTATCCGGGTCACCGAATATCCTGTTTGAATAGAATCGATAACAGATCCTGAGAGGTTGCCAAAACACAGGGAATCCACCCCAACATCGTACGGTAAATCAGACAGAAAAGAATGGAGTTTAATGTCATCACCATCCCGGTTGATTGATAAAGATGTCATCAGGCTGTCTGATGTAACCACAAATATATCAGTATTGTCCTGAATATTATCCAGTCTGATCCTGGAAAATCCGTCCCGGGATGATATGCAGATACTGTCAAAGTCCTGTTTCTGAAACGGCATACTATACTCAAAATCAATCTCCAAATACCAGTTGTTATTCCCATCAAATTTGAACTCCGAGATAAATGCCTGAGGAAGGACAATGGGATTACTAAACAAAGAGTTAATGGGAGCGAAAACAAATATCAAAATAAGAATACATTTTCTCATTTTTTCTCCCCAATCTGGTTATTATTTCTCTACTACTTCATTCATTAAGCCGGCTGCATTACCAATCTTAACTTAATCAAAAAAATTCCAAAAATTTAAATAATGCATGAAAATGATCAATATGATCCGGTGCACTGTTACCGGCAAAACCGAGTACGGTAAACTTTCCTTCACTCACTTCACTTATTTGCTGCATTCCCAGAGCTCCCCATTTTAATACCGGTTTTCTGAATAATCCAACTTCACGGATAATATAATCTGCAGTTTCAGTGGTACTGGCATAGGTTCCAGGAAATATTTCCGAGTGAGTCATGACAAAAATTTTTTGACCGTCAATTGCCATTTTAGCCAAATCCAGAAAAGGCCGGAGCTTATGGGCATTTAAATTTCCCCCTTCAGCCAGAAGCTGCCTTTCCGGTACATAATCGGTGTGGAGTCCGTCCAGCAATATCACACCATCCAGTATAGATAGCGCTTCCGGCTGATTCAGGATAGCTCTCACCGCGCCATATCCGGCACTGAAGGAGCTCACATAAATTCCATTAAGTATACCCTCTTCGCCCCGGTATTCTGTTAGCGAATCCCTTATAGATTTTATGAATCCGGCAAATGATCCACCCTTTGCAAATACTTTTTCATAAACAGATGATCCGCTACCCAGGTTTATAACGATCAGGAAATAGGACTCCTCAGATTTCTCCACTGCATAGATGGGAACATAAGCTGCTCCATGAAAGTGAATCAGTAGTCTCAAGCAATCCGCCTCAAAGCTCTGCCGTGGCAGATATGCCTGAATTGGTTTGTCGAGAATGCCTGGAATCTCAAATTGCTTTCCGAGGACTGTATCCAGTTCCACCCGGTCATGTGCACGTGTGAAATCCACCATTGGCGAGGGGAACTGCATCTGAGCCTGAATGGTGAAGGAAAAGAGAATCAGAAAGGAGCAGCAAAATATGACTGACATTGATGTCTGTTTAAAAGTTATTCCCATTTTCACTTATTTCTCATTTAATCTGATATCGATGCAGTTTCACAATCATTTATTTTGAACCGATTTCACCTTTTAATCAGTCCCGGGGGGTACCCAGCCATTCAGAACTTGATCAGGCGTATACCATTCCGCAGCCTTTTCATTGAGAGTCGGACGATCCGGGCTGCTTATGGCACCCGGACCATAACTTGCGTATTCAAAAAAACGGGAGCCCGCTTCCAGGTCAAACCAGATCCGCTTTCCTGTTGAGTCACGTGAAGATATTCGCGCATAGCCTGCTGGGCCGATATGATCATCCATGTAGCACCGCACAAAAACAGCACTTCCCGAAACACTGGGATCGGCAGCGGGATGCCAGGGACGTCCAAGCCTTACAGAACCATCCGGAATTTCCGGGCTTTCCTTTACCAAACGGCTATCCACAAAAAGAAATCCGTAGGGATACATAATCGGGGTGCTGGCAGCCGTTACATAACCCGTGGGATTTTTTCTCCGGCGATTGCGGGATACGATATCACAGTCGTGAAAAACCGCCTGTCCGGCGCCGAAAATAAAATCCACATGGCCCATAATTTGACACTGATAGAAATAATGACGTCCGGCGTTTGCAAACATGGTGTCCTGATAACCGACAATCTTGCAGTTTCGGAACACCGCCCGGTCACTGCCTGCATCGGTCATGAGGGCAACAGCCTGTGGATTTTGAACCTTTGTGGGATCGTCATCCAATTTAGCAGCATTAGCCGGATAGTCAAAACCATTTTCAATAGTCAGATTTTCAGCACGGAAATCCGGTGCGGTAATCCGGAGTGTAAAGCTTCCCCAGGTCCCGTAGGTTCCTCCCTGAGGATCCGGTGAATCGCCTGAAGCATCATAGCTGATAATGGTCTCATCCCGGCTTTCACCCAGAAAGGTAATATTCGCCTTGTCCACACTTAATTTTTCATGATAGCGTCCCTTCCGGATAAATATGATGAATGGCGATTCATTGTCTTCCGGGACAGCAGCAAGGGCTTCTCCAATAGTGGCAAAAGTCGGACTATTATCAATTATTTTTCCGGGTGTTCCCGAATATCCGGCATCAACAACAGTGTGATAGGAGGGAACAGCGATTCGTTCGCAGGCAAGAAAGATCAATAATGATACGAAAAATAAGGAGAATTTTTGACCAATGTTAAATATGACAAAGTGTTTCATAAGAATACCTTTACAAAAAATTTTACGGGGATGGAGATTCAAACATTCCATTTGCTTCATTCAATTCTGAACCCTGACAGGGAGGAAGCGAAGTGGGATAGCCAAATAGCAACTTATCCATCATACAACATCACTCCAGAATCCTGTCCGATGGGCACTGCCCGTAAATGCAAAAACAGTATTTCTCCCTTCCTATTACCCCCCTATCACCCCCTGTTTTTCGGAGGAAAATGGCTATTTTCAGTCACATGAATTCGAAGGAAATAGAAGTCTCACACCCTGCTTCAACCAATATAAAGATTTTTCGTGGCGAAATTGGGATCGCTGGTCACGTTGACTCCGAGACGTCTGAGCCCTGCCTCATCCCCTGGTGTGGGGATATGGGTAATATGAACCTCGCAGCCCTTCAGGTCTCCAAGCTTCTCCAGTGCCAGCTGAGCGGCGGGATTCGTAGTTGCGCTGATGCTTAATGCTATCAGGGTTTCCTGGAGATCCAGGCTTACCGCTTTCTCTCCCAGGACCTCATTTTTAAAACGGCTGATGGACTGGGTAATATTGGGGGAAAGCAGTTTGATTTTGTCAGGAATTTCAGCCAGGTATTTGGAAGCATTCAAAATCAGGCTGGAAGCGGCATGCATGAGCGGCGAATTTGATCCGGTAACAATTGCGCCGTCTCTGAGCTGAATAGCCGCTCCGCAATAGATCCCATTATTGCCCTTACCGTCGTGATTTTGTGCTTCGTTTGCTGCCTGATGTGCCGGTGCGACCACCGTCCGGTAAGTTGGTTCAAGATTCAGGTTCTGGATAAAAAGTTCCACCCGTTTTACGGTTTCCCTGTCAGTGAATCCCATGGCATATTCACAATGGTAGCGAAAATAACGTCGCAGAATCTCCTGCTTTGCGGCTTCCTGTACAGCTGCATCATCCACAATGGCAAATCCGGCCCGGTTTACACCCATGTCCGTAGGGGATTTATAAAACGATTCTCCACCGGTTATCTTCTGCAGAATGTGGCGTAATACCGGAAAGATCTCCACATCACGGTTGTAATTGACCGTGGTCTGTCCATAGGCTTCCAGGTGAAAGGGATCGATCAGATTGAAATCCCGGATATCTGCCGTGGCAGCCTCGTATGCGATATTGACGGGGTGGTTTAAGGGAATATTCCAGATCGGAAAGGTCTCGAACTTGGCGTAGCCCGATTTTCGTCCATGGTTATAATCATGATACAACTGAGACAGACAGGTTGCCAGCTTGCCGCTGCCCGGACCCGGACCGGTTACAATGACCAGGGGCTTTTCCGTTTTGATATTCTCATTAGCCCCATATCCTTCGTCGCTGACGATCATATCCACATCGGTGGGATAGCCTTTGGTGAATCGATGCGTATAAACCCTGATTCCCCGACGCTCCAGTTTGTTTTTGAACAGAACGGCAGCTGGTTGGTTGTCGAAACGAGTGATGACAACACCCAATACATCAATCTCCCAGGTCTTGAGATCGTCAATCAGTTTCATGGCATCAGCATCATAGGTAATTCCGAAATCCGCCCGGATTTTTTTACGCTCGATATCTCCGGCATAGATGCACAGTAAAATATCGGCCTGGTTTTTTAATTGCTGCAGGAGCCGCATTTTGACGTTCGGATCGTATCCCGGTAATACGCGGGCAGCATGAAAATCGTAGAGCAGTTTGCCTCCGAATTCGAGATAGAGCTTATGGTTGAAACGCTCCACCCGTTCAAGAATGCAAAGGGTTTGTTCCCTGATGTAATATTCATTGTCAAATGCACATGAATCAATCATGCAGACTCCATTTCATAAACCATCTGTGAATCCCAGAGTCAGTTGTCACTGTTTTCAATCGTGGCCATTCAGAAATGTATGCTCATCATCCGGGATATTGATACATTTCCACAATTGAGTTGTAAAATATTTTCTTTAAAATCAGGCTGATTTTAATTCCTGAATTAAAATATATCCGAAACCAACAGTGAAAAACAAATAGACAAAAACAATACCCCATCCCAGTACATTGAGTCCTCCGGACAGTTGAATGATGAGCGTAAAAATTAATGCAATCGCATCATAAACAAACAGATGAAGAATAATTGCTTTCCGCGTCACCGATTTTTCAGCGTTTCTGGCAAACCAGGTAAGCATCAGATTACCCACGAGCGCTGCTCCATATTCACGTGCTGTCAGCGCTGCGCCCGGTCCATAAGTGGTACCCAACAGATGTAATAACTGTGCCGGCACAAAAAGTAACAGCGGCCCAAATCCCAGACAAACAACTGCTTTAATTATCATGAGAGACTTGAATTTCATAACTACCTCCTGAATAATTATTATTGGTTAGATACAGGTTGCAGCTAATCACCAGTTGCATCGGGTATTCTGAATTGACTTTTTTATTATTTCTCTGCTATCACCAGCATTTCAAAATCTTCGGTCGTGAGCCCGTCATTCCGGCTGAATGCACCAAGTTTTGCACCGAATATGTCAATGGTTTTAAAATGTAATGATTTCAGCAGCCAGGTTATTTCAGATGGGACATAGAATCTCTCATTACTTTTGAGGGATTTTTTATTCCCGGCATCATCGACGATTTCGGTGATATTGTGATCTCGGAAGGTCATCAGATCGAAGGTATTATCCCGGTAAGAAGCATTGCCCTCCTTTTTCTGTGAAGCAAGAAAATCCTTTACAGAATGAAATAATGGAAACAGACCATTCAAAGTTGTAAAAATAAATTTTCCATTCGGTTTCAAAGCATTTTCGGCATTTTGAAGAATTTGAAAGTTCATCTCATCCGTTTCCATCAGGGGGAAACCGCCTTCACACAACATAATTTCCAAATCAAATTCATCTGCAAAATGAGGATTTCTGGCATCATGTATCTGAAAATCAATTTTAAGCGATTGTTCAGCGGCTTTCTGTCTCGCACTTTTTAATTGTGATTCAGAGAGGTCAATTCCGGTGACCTGATAGCCTCTTTTCGCTAATTCTATCGAATGTCTACCTGTTCCGCAGCCAATATCAAGAATTTTTTTTGTTTTATCATAGTTTATTTCTTTTTCTATGAAATCGCATTCGCCGATGGTTCCTTGGGTGAATACTTCCGAATCATATTTTTCAGCATAATTTTCAAATAGTTCTTCGTACCACTGTTTCATGTCTGTTTCCTCAATAATACTTATTTCTAAATATCATGGAAAATCTTTCTTAAAACATCAGCTGGTTTATCACACATTGTGATATATTGGACAAAATATAATTCCATATTTTCCATAATTGAAATCAATTTCATTTTTAGATAAAAATTCTATGAGAACCTGGATGAAGGCACTGTCAAATGTCAGCTGCTTCGTATGACCGGCACACGAATGGAATCCGTTACATCAGCTTCTGATTACAGCTCCGCCCGTCACTTACGGGACCAGATGAGTGTGGGGCAGGACGCGCAAACTGCTCATTTACCGGAACAGAATATTTTTTAAGATTACACATTTTAACCAAATTTGTCAAGAAAAAACCAAGGGATTCACAATTTTTGATAAAGTTCAACCCAGTTTTTTTTGACCAAATTTTCCAATATGTAAACTGTAGTTTTGCACTAATTAATATTAAAGCTATGTCTCCATTGAAATTTTCAAAATTGAATATTCCCATTTTATTTTTGTCTCAATACCCGCAGATTTCGGGAAATCTGAGGCATCTAAACACATAATTCAGACACAGCGCCTCAGAAAATGCTCAATCTGCTGTAGATTTTCTTCATCTA
>JAFGSO010000130.1 GCA_016934605.1 Calditrichota bacterium
GAGAAAGATGCTGCACTTGAACGGCGTTTTCAGCCGGTTTTAATAAATCAGCCAGGAGTGGAAGATACGATTTCTATTTTACGTGGCCTGAAGGAGAAGTATGAAGTTCATCATGGTGTTAGAATTACTGATGCCGCTCTGATAGCGGCCGCCAGGTTATCCCACAGGTACATCACAGATCGGTTTTTACCCGACAAGGCGATAGATCTGATTGATGAAGCAGCTTCGCGCCTTAGAATCGAAATAAATTCAATGCCCGAAGAACTGGATGAGATCGAACGTAAAATCAGACAGCTTGAAATTGAACTGGTTGCTTTAAAGAAAGAAAAAGGAGAAGCCGCCAGGGAAAAGACTCAGAAAATCAAAGAAGAACTGGCGAATTTGCAGGAAGAACGAAATCATTTGCAATTACACTGGAAAATGGAAAAGGACGTTATTCAGCAGATTCGCGATACAAAGGCTGAAATAGATCAGAAACGGAACGAAATGGAAAAGGCCGAACGAGAATCAAATCTAAACACCGTCGCTGAAATAAAATACGGGATTTTGCCCGAGCTGGAGATGCGACTGAATCAGCTGAATGATAAAATTCAGAAAATCCAGAAAGAGCGGCGCATGCTGAAGGAAGAAGTGGATGACGAGGACGTGGCTGAGATTGTGAGCCGTTGGACAGGCATTCCGGTATCACGAATGCTCGAAACGGAAAAAGATAAACTTCTGCGAATCGAGAAAAAACTTTCTGAGCGAGTTGTAGGTCAGGACGAAGCCATTTTAGCAGTCGCAAATGCTATCCGAAGATCCAGAGCCGGTCTGGCAGACATAAACCGTCCTATCGGTTCTTTTATCTTTCTGGGACCCACCGGGGTGGGAAAAACTGAACTTGCACGTGCTCTGGCGGAATTTTTGTTTGATGATGAGGATGCCATGGTGAGAATTGATATGTCTGAATACATGGAAAGACATTCTGTATCTCGACTGATCGGCGCACCACCGGGTTATGTTGGATACGAAGAAGGTGGACAGCTCTCAGAAGCTGTCAGAAGAAAACCGTATTCGGTGATCCTGCTGGATGAGATAGAGAAAGCTCATCCCGAAGTCTTTAATATTTTGTTACAGATTCTGGAAGATGGCCGGTTGACCGATAATAAAGGTCATATTGTCAATTTTAAAAACACAATTATTATAATGACTTCAAATGTCGGTGCTCATCTGATTCTGGAAAAATCTCGATCCGGAAATGGTAAGGATCCATCTGTTTTATACAGTGAAATCAGGGATCATGTTATGTCGATGCTGCGTCAGCAACTAAAACCGGAATTTCTAAACAGGATTGATGAGATCATTGTCTTCCATAGTCTGAGTAAAGAAAATATTCGGAAGATAGTCGACCTTCAGGTGAATCTGCTGCAAATACAGCTGGCCGATCAGGACCTGTCTATTGAGCTGAGTGACAGGGCTAAAAATTATCTGGCCGAAACCGGATATGATGTGGCTTTCGGAGCGAGACCTCTGAAGCGGGTGATTCAGAAGGAATTGCTGGATAAACTGGCACTTCAGATCCTCGAAGGCAAATTTGAAAAAAATCAGAAGATAATAGTTGATGTTCGGAATAAAGAGCTGGTTTTTGTCGGATCTGATGAACTGGAAAAATCTCCTCTGTTGAACTGATAAATTTCATTTTCGGTGCTATGCATCTGTATTTTGCAGATACAATTCTATATCTCTCTAAAAATAGTCAGATCGAAATTGTAAAAATGGGGCTGTATCATAAGTCAAAATAAGTGTATAAATATGAAATTAGCTGCTCAATGTCATTTTACTATCTCACCCCCAATCCCCCCCTCTTAACAAATGAGGGGGCGAAGGAGGAGAGATTTTTTAAGTGTCCAACATTGGTAATAATGTATATTCTTTCATAAAATACGACTAATGTTACAGCCCCCTTCTTCTTTATGCAAAAAATTACTTGAAAGGTTTTTTATTCCTCTAATTTGAAATCCGTTTTCGGTATTAATTTTTTATGTTTATATTAAAATTTATTTTACAGAAAACATTATATCAAGTTTGGGAGTTACTATGGCCAAGCGAAGAATTGGAATTTTAACCGGCGGTGGAGATTGTCCCGGCTTGAACGCGGTAATCCGGGGTGTAACTAAAACGGCTATAACGAAATACGGGATGGAAGTAATAGGTTTTTATGATGGTTTCCAGGGTTTAATTGAGAACAGATTTGTCATTCTCAACTTTGAAAATGTTTCCGGAATATTAACTCAGGGTGGTACCATCCTGGGAACGAGCAATAAGGCAAATCCGTTTGAACATATTGTAAATGAAAATGGCAAAATGGTTACCAAAGATGTTTCTAACGAAACCATGGAATTATACAAAGATCTGAGTCTGGATGCACTCATTACAGTGGGGGGTGATGGTACCATGACCATTTCCGGAATGCTGGCTGAGAAGGGAGCAAATGTTGTTGGTGTTCCCAAAACGATAGATAAAGACCTTATGGAAACAGACACCACATTCGGATTCGATACTGCCCGTTTAATAGCTACCGAAGCGATTGACCGGTTGCACAGTACCGCCCA
>JAFGSO010000131.1 GCA_016934605.1 Calditrichota bacterium
AAAATAGTCAAAAAATTCCTGATACGACATATTATGGCAATATTTCTTCAGAAAATACGGCATAACATGGTGGGTGGTCACCGGTAGGCGGTCAGGTGTTTTTCTTTCAAGAGCCAAGTGGAAACGTTTTTTGGCAGTCATGGCCATACTTTTTCCTGCAGATTAAAATGATAATCAGAAGGATTTAAATATTCAAAATTTACTTCCCTATTCCACAACCGGTATTCGCTGGATATTGGGATCGGTGAATATATCTGTTTCGTCACTGCTGGTCGATGAAAATTCAGAAATTACGGCTCCGGTATCTCCAGCCTGGAACCAGTGCCGGGTATCGGGAGACAAAGTATATTGTTCGCCGGGTTTCAGCACAATTTCATGCCAGACATTCAGATACGGTTTATATCTTTCCGGAACATTGGCATGCACATCGGGGGAGGGATCTCCATCTACATAGAGAAATACTTCTCCCCAGCGGCAGCGGAAGGTCTCCTGCTTCCCCCTGTTCTGATCACTTAAAGGAGGGTGACGATGTTCCGGGCAAATCTGACGGGCCAACATCACCAGTTCTTTTGCACAATATCTGTCATTATTTTCATAAACCACGATCTGAAGTCCAATATTTTCTATATCATCCAATCCAAAATCGGCAACTTCAATATTTTCTTTTTCCTCAGGAGTGATAACAATATGGGCTTTGCGAAGCATATCATGTGCTTTTTGCTGATAGTTCCGAACCAGGTCTTTCTTCATATTTTCTCCTTAAATTTTCAGGTTTTCTTTATATGATTTTCAAGATAATCCGGCAGAAGATGAGGAGTAGAAAAATAGGCATCGGCTCCGATTTTCTGGCAGAATTTTTCCGTTACCGGAGCACCGCCTATCACCACCAGTGTATCATCAAATTTTTCCTTAACGATTTTAACGGTCTTTTCCATGTTAACCATGGTAGTGGTCAGAAGAGCACTCATTCCCAGACTGGCGCCTGGATTCTTTTGCAGCGCTTCAACAAATTTTTCAGTCGACACGTTGGTCCCCAGATCAATCACATTCCAACCGGCACCTTCCATAATCATCTTGACTATATTTTTACCGATATCATGTAAATCTCCCATAACGGTACCAATGATAAAAGTCCCTTTTTGAGAACTATGGTCGGACTCGAAATATGGTTTCAGGATCTGTGTAGCGGCATTCATGGCTTTTGCGGAAATCATGAGATCGGGAATAAAAGCCTCCCCGCATCCAAATTTATCTCCAACTCTTTTCATCCCAACCATTAATCCTTCCAATAGAATTTTATTGGCAGCTATTCCTTCATCCAGCGCCTTTTGGGTCAGCTCAACCGCTCCATCCTGTCCTTTCATATCAGGAGGATAAGATGCCTGCCGATCCACTTTTCCTTTTTCTACACAAGCAGAAAGATCCTGCAATATCTGTTGCACCATGTTTTTCTCCGTTAGAATTTTGAAATTACACCGATTCATTCATATCCGTTAAAAGCGCGAACGGATCGGATCGTCCAGCTGGTTTCCGTATGCGGCTGCTTAGTTCGCTGAAAGCGAACTTCATTTTTTTATAAGATTCCGAATTTTGTGGATTCTTTCGTCTATTCTCTTCAAGTAGGACAAATTTTTCAGTTAATAAATCCAGTGAAAATTCCGGATCATTCTGCTTATAATAAACCCAGACTGCATGCATGGCGGCTCCCAGAGCGGCTCCTTCTCCCTGCACAGGAACTGTGCTTGATTCGAAAATATCCGCGATGGTCTGGCACCAGGCGTCCGATTTACTTAATCCGCCAGTCAAGCGAATTTCTCTGGCGGCAACCGGCATTCTCCTGTATCCATCCCATAAATTCAGGATGTGACCTTCCAGAACTGCTCTACAGAGAATTGGCGCACTGAAATCATCCAGGGAAAATCCAAAATAGACGGGTGCAGCATGCGGAAGATCGGGGGTTCTTTCTCCGGAAAACCAGGGTAAAATGAACTTTCCTTTATTACCGGGAGGTGTTTCATTTATCATGCGGTTAAATTCATCATGATCTATGTTAAACATTTCCAGGGTTCTGTTATATCCATTGGCCAGGTTCGATACACACAGCAGCGGCATGTATTTACCGGTACTGTCACAGAAAGAGGCAATTTCCCCCTTTTCATCGACAAATGGTTCTTCAAAAATAGTATAAGCTGTACCGCTGGTACCCAGGCTGATAGTAACGATTCCGGAATGAATATTACCAGTCCCGACAGCACCATACATATTATCACCGCAGCCTGCGTCGATCAGGCAGGATTGGTCGAAACCATATTTTTCTGCCAGAGTGGCAGATATCGGGCCGATCATCTGGTCGGAGGGTTTCACTGGAGGAAGTTTTCTCTTCAGATCAGGTGAAATAGCCTTACATACTTTATCTGACCATTCATCGGCGCCGGGAAACCGCAAAGCCATTCCGGATACATCTCCTGGTTCCATAATCCGGATACCTCCGGTAAGAAACCAGTTAATATAGTTATGGACCAGGAAGAAAGTAGTTGTTTTTCGGGCTGCTTCCGGTTCATGTCGGACCATATGAAAGATTTTGCCGGCGGTATAACCAGTTCTCTGGGTATTACATACCTCCCGGATCATATTTTCCACTCCCCCCACCGCTTCCGTAAGCAGCTCACATTCTTCAGCTGTGGAATTATCGTTCCATAGTTTACTTCGTGGTCGGGACAGATTTCCCTGTTTATCCAGCGATACCAGGCCGTGTTGCTGACCGGAGACAGATACGGCTTTAACGTTTCTGAGTAAAAACCGGTTATCAGAAAGTCGTCTGAAAAGCATTTCCAGTGCATCCAGCCACATATGCGGATCGGCTTCACTTAAACCCTTCTGTGAGGCAGGGATAACACCTTCCCGGGTATTATATTGCGGTAGATCCCGGTCGTAGTTCACAGCATCCACATATTCAATTTTCGCATCAGCAGGATTGATGATCACAATTTTACAACTCTGGGTGGATGAATCAATGCCGATAAATAATTC
>JAFGSO010000132.1 GCA_016934605.1 Calditrichota bacterium
ACCAAAATACCGGTTTATCATGAGAGTCTGGATGATATTATCGGTGTGGTGTATCTGAAAGACCTGTTTCTGCAGCCGGAAAATCTGAAGATGATCATCCGCGATGTGATGTTTATTCCTGAAACAAAAAGGAGTTTATCCCTGCTGCGGAGTTTTAAGAAAAAAAACACCTCTATTGCAATTGTTATTGATGAATATGGCGGTACAGCCGGTCTGGTTACCACTGAGGATCTGATTGAAGAGCTGGTGGGAGAAATTATTGATGAGTACGATGCCGCGGAAATTCATGTTCGCAAGATCAAAGATAATATTTTCAGCGTAAATGCCCGTATTGAACCTGAACAGTTGAAAGAGGAGATCGGAGTGGAGATACCGGAAGGAGAGTATGATACACTGGCCGGCTTCATTCTCAACTACCTGGGGCATATCCCCAAGCGGGAAGAAAGCTTTGAATATAATGGAATCCGTTTTGAGGTAACCCGCGCCAGCCGGCGCAAAGTGGACTGGGTGCGGCTTATTCTGCCTTCCTGAATTCAGTTTGAAGGAAATCCGGAGGAAAATTCTCGAATTTCATCCTTTAAAATATCCTTTTTCAGTTTACGGAAAACAACAGTTGACCATATCTCATAGCTTCGTTCTCCGCATTTGTACTGTAAAGTAAGTGAGATTCCCATTATCCGGTCTGTTAGGATTATAGATTTTTCTGGATTTAGCGGGAACTGTTTCAATCCCTGCATTTGTGTGGATAGATAGTGAAATTCGCATATCTGAAGGTTGTTTCCTCTGTTTAAATTTTCCAATCCGGTAAAACAATCCGATGAAATTTTGAGAGTATCACCGGAGGTTTTAAGCGCGGTGAGACCATATTTTCCAGCGGAAAGGATTTCGCGAACATCATCAAGTTCCCGGATGACCCGTAACGAAATCACTGCGTACAAAGTCTCACATTCCAATTTCTGCTGCCACTTTTCATGAGCCTGAAGTGCGAATAAAAAAACGACATATATCAAGCCCACCAGCCATAATGCTATCTGAACCGAAATCAGCAACTCTACGATGGTATAACCATCTGACAATCCGCTGCTATTTTCAGGGCTACCTGAGTTCATACGGTATCGTTTTTAGTATGGCCAGATATTTTTCCCTTTTAACGGATAATACCTCGATCTGCAGCATGACATGATGCCGGACTGTGACCATCTTTTTCCGAACAATGTATTTCCGGTTTCCCCGGGTAACTTCATAAAACTCGTCACCAAAATCGCATCTCAGCAGGGCCGATTCCAATTCTCTTTCCGCCAGGTCGACGGCATTCATCCTGTCAACAGCCCCGTTATCCAGTTGAAAAAATACCAGCGTCTGATAGAACGGAATAATCAGGACAGAAAAGACCGCCATGGCCGTGAGTGTTTCCACGATGCTATAACCTTTCTGATCCATTATTTTCATTTCATTTCACCGTCGTAATACAAAGTTTATTTCGTTTATTGAAGAAAAAAAGGGGCAAGCTGAAATTATCATCATTCAATCTGAAGCGGTTTACAGTTCCGTCCATAATCCAGTTATGATATACCGCGCCATTTCGGTAAAGATGGAAGCTTTCCGTTATAACCATCCCATTCACGCTCCCCATAAGCTGCACCGATAAATCGGAGTAAACCAGTCCGTTTACTGTCGCTTCTTTCCCGATCGTTATATTACCCTCACTGCCTTTGTTGCAATGGTTGCGAGATTCACAGGTATACAAAACCCAACCGGCAACCTTTGCACTGTCCTGTATTTGAATCGAAGAAGAACCGGTCTCCGAATTGACCATGATTAAGGAGGGATAGTCCAGTATGATTCGATTGTGAATGATGATTGATGCTCTGGAAAAGATCTGACCGGAAAACTGCGATATCTGTTTTATCTCAATATTTTTCGGTGTATATAGAATAACATTTTCGAAATATACCGGGGCTTCAAGACTGATAGAATGTGTTGAAGCCAGCATGACATAATTATTTAGCGTCAGGGGACGGCGGATAATCATCGGTTCCGAAGCCAGCAATATTGCCGGTCCCGAAAAGTTCCAGTCTTTACTGTTTATTTGCCTGTCTGTTATGAAAATTACCGGAAAAAGATTCCGAACATTATCTGAGAAAAAAATGGAATTACCTGAGTTTGTGATATAATCAGAGAATGGTTTAGTATTGCAGTTGAAGCAGTGTTCCATGAAGGAGAATAGTGCCCGGCAAAATTTCCTGTCTATTGCCGGTCGCCGCTCTTCTGTAGATAAGGAGATAACCCCGTTTACCAGATTTTTATTCAGGTAACGGGTGTTTCCGAGATGTCCCTTACGCACTCCTGCGGTTCCGGTATTTACTTCTCCCCAAATGGATGTCTTTCCCGTCAAAATGAGAGGGTCGGGGGATGGTGCGGTTATAATTGCGGGAACAAATTCAGCGGACAGTGGCCTTCCCATAAGCATTTCGAGATGATACGATTCGGTATTTTTTCGCGAATCGCAGCGAAGTTTCCAGAATGCTCCCCAGCGGAATGATAAGACCTCGCAACTATCTTTGTGGGCGATCTTTATACTTTTTCGATCTCTCAGTGAAAAATTAATTTTATTCTGTTCTGTTTCAATTTCTGCTGTTCTTGCCGCTGCAGCGCTCCAGGCAGTATTGCGGCTTTGTAGGAAGGAAAATTTGCGGTTCAGCAATTGGCGATGCAGAATAGAAAAAGAAAATATAACACAGAGAATTATTGAAAGAATAACCGATAGAATAAGCACATAAATCAAAGCCGAACCCGTGTCTTTGCAAAAGCCGGATATAAATTTTTTTGTTAATTTTTTCAAAGCAGCCACCATACCCCCTCAGGTTCTATCAAACCAGTGCAAAAATCCTGCCCAAAAAATGCCGGCAATCAGCTGAATTTTTTGACCATTCAACTAAGGGTATTGAAGGCTGTCTTAAAGGATGTGTTTCATGAAATAGTATATATCTTTTACGAATATTCAGCAGTCAAAGAATTTCTTCCCCTTCGCCCCCTCTCTAAATAAGTGAAAGGGATGGGGGTGAGATAATAAACTGATATTAAATAGTTAAATTTATATTTATACACATTTTACGGGTTTTAATACAGCCTCCAGCACCAATCAGGTTAAAATTGACAATACCTGCAAAAAATTTGCATTCTTTTGCACTCTTTCAACAAACAGAATCTTCTGGCACTGGAGCGTTCTCTGCAGAAAAAGTGCAAAAATTTTTGCAGGAATGAGTCTGGTTTTACACCTCTTTGTTTCCAGAAATTACCATAAATAGGCTCTAACGGAATTAGCACGATTTATGCAGATGCACTAAAAAAAAAGGAGCTGGAGATGGGAGCACAAAAATTTTTATTCTATCTTGCTATGTTTACCTTTGTTATTCACGGTTGCCTGTATGGACAGGTTGTTAATAATAACCGCTTAACCGTCTCGGAAAACAGACAGAAGGAAAATTACCTCGAAGGGATTACCGGCGATTATTCAGCGACTGTGGATAACCGAGGAGACCTAAATCTTGTTTTTCCCCTGATCAACCTTCCCGGGAAAAACATTTCGTATCAGATTAATCTGATTTACCAGAGTGGCATTCACTGGGCGCAGTCGGCCTCGGAAGCAGGACTGGGATTTAGCTTAAATATTCCATCTATTACCAGAACGATAAATACTTTTCCGGATGATAAACATCATATGGGGCTGGATCCGAATTTACAAAAGGGATATTTCGTAACTGATGTCCTGAATCCCCTGGATATGCCGGACAGCTGGATTTTGCAGATGCCCGGGTTTTCGACCAGGCTCTATTATAATAAAGCACTTGCTTCATTTTCGGCGGTGCAGGATCCGAAAAATCTAATGGTAAATTTCGATCCGTATTCTACCACACCAATTGAACATTCGAATCCCAACAGCGCATACAACCGGTCTAATCATGACCCAGTGAATCTGAATAATCCCGGTTGGTTAAAGGAAAATGAACACCTGAACACTGCCTGTCATTATTTTAATACCGGCATTGAAAAATTTGTCATTATAGATCGACTGACCGGAATGAAGTACATATTTGGTGAACCTTCCAGGTATTTTGGTGAGATCATTTTGCCGTATATGACGACAGATCC
>JAFGSO010000133.1 GCA_016934605.1 Calditrichota bacterium
AAGAAACTGGGGATATGATGGTGTTTATCCCTTCGCCGTTCAGCATTCGTATGGTGGTCCCCCTGGCCTCAAGCATTTCGTAAATACCTGTCATGAGCAGGGTTTTGCAGTGATACTTGATGTTGTTTATAATCATCTGGGTCCTGAAGGAAATTATTTGCGGGATTTTGGTCCTTATTTTACTGATAGATATAAAACCCCCTGGGGAGAAGCAGTCAATTTTGATGATGCCTGGAGCGATGATGTGCGCAATTATTTCATTGAAAATGCGCTTCACTGGTTTAAAAATTACCATATTGATGCGCTTCGCCTGGACGCAATTCATGCTATTACCGATATGAGTGCTCATCCCTTTCTGCAGGAGCTGGCCGAAAAAACAGAAGATTTTTCCCGTCATCAGAACAGAGAATATATTCTGATCGCTGAAAGCAGCCTGAATGATGCCCGTATTGTTAAAGCCGGGTCACAGGGGGGATTTGGAATTCAGGCTCAATGGCTGGATGATTTTCATCACTCCCTCAGAACCATTCTGACAGGCGAGAAAACCGGCTATTATATGGATTTCGGAAAGAAAGAACAGTTTGAAAAGTCATTGAATGATGGCTTTGTTTATGACGGGGACTATTCGGCATTCCGTAGGAGAAGACACGGTAATTCCTCTTCAGAAATCTCTGCCGGGCAATTTGTCGTATTCATTCAAAATCACGACCAGGTTGGAAACCGGATGCTGGGAGAGAGGCTGACTGAACTGACATCTTTCGAAGCTCACAAACTGGCTGCGGCCGCCTGTTTGCTGTCTCCTTATCTACCGATGATTTTTATGGGTGAGGAATATGGAGAAAAAGCACCGTTTTTATACTTCGTGGATCATGGGGATCCAAATCTGGTCGATGCTGTCCGGAATGGACGCAAAAAAGAATTCAGTCAATTTCAGTGGAGGGGGGAACCACCGGATCCGCAGGACGAAGATACCTTCAGCCGTTCAAAAATTGATATTTCCTTAAAAAGCCGGGACCACCATAGATACCTGTTTAAATTTTATAAAGAGCTAATCCGGCTCAGACAAAACTATCCTGCTCTGAAAAATTTATCGAACAAAAAACTAAAAACTGGTTGGGACAATACACACAATATTTTAGTCATTCACCGCTGGGAAGGCAGTGATGAAATGCTGATTCTCATGAATCTGAATAAAGAAGAAACAAAATTATCTCTGGAAATTCCAGAGGGCTATTGGATGAAAATTCTGGACAGCAATGACTCCGACTGGGGGGGGAACGGTTCGGTATTACCTCATGAACTTGAAACGGGGGCCGGTCTTACCCTCACTCCCCGGGAATTTATTTTATATCATAAGGAAAATTCGAAATGAAACAGTATATATGTATCCATGGGCATTTTTACCAACCACCACGGGAAAACGCCTGGCTGGAAGAAATTGAAATCCAGGATTCAGCCTATCCGTATCACGACTGGAATGAGCGGGTTACCGCCGAGTGTTACGCACCAAACGCCGCCTCGCGGATTTTGGACGGCGAAAGCAGAATTGTGGATATCGTCAATAATTATTCGAGAATCAGCTTTAATTTTGGCCCCACTTTACTCACCTGGCTGGAAAAACACGATTCTGAAACCTATGAAGCCATCCTCGAGGCCGACCGGAAAAGCCAGGAGCATTTTTCCGGACACGGATCTGCAATTGCCCAGGTTTATAATCATATGATTATGCCTCTGGCTAATCGGAGAGATAAAAAAACTCAGGTTTTATGGGGCATCCGGGATTTTACTCACCGCTTTGGAAGAGATCCTGAAGGAATGTGGCTTCCTGAAACAGCCGTCGATATTCCCACACTGGAAACACTGGCTGAATTTGGAATATCTTTTACCATTCTGGCACCACACCAGGCAAAACAAATAAGAAAAATCGGAGACCAGGATTGGCAGGATGTGCAAGGCGGCAAGGTGAATCCACGAAGAGCTTATCTCTGTAATCTTCCGTCCGGGAAATCAATCAATCTATTTTTTTATGATGGTCCCATTTCACAGGAACTCGGTTTTGGTGACCTGCTTCGCAGCGGAGAAAGCTTTGCTAATCGACTTACCGGCGCTTTTTCAGAGGATGAAAAGATACAACTTATCCATATTGCAACGGATGGTGAAACATACGGACACCATAGAAATCATGGAGATATGGCACTGGCCTACAGCCTGTATTTTATTGATACCAATCATCCCGCCAGGCTGACCAATTATGGGGAAAATCTGGAGAAGTATCCTCCCCGGTATGAAGCAGAGATTATTGAAAACAGTTCATGGAGTTGCGTCCACGGTGTGGAGCGCTGGAAAAGCGATTGTGGCTGTAATACCGGAATGAATCCGGGCTGGAATCAGAAATGGCGAGAACCACTTCGGGACTCCCTTGATGCTCTGCGGGAAAAACTGGCAGTAATTTTCAGAGAAAAAGCCGGTCAATATCTGGAGAATCCCTGGAAAACACGGGATGAGTATATTGAGGTAATACTGGACAGGTCTGAGGAAAACACAAGCAGATTTTTATCCGGGTTTGCCGGTAACAACATCGAATTGCAGGATAAAATTATACTCCTTAAATGTTTGGAAATGCAGAGAAATGCCATGCTGATGTATACCAGTTGTGGCTGGTTTTTTGATGAAATTTCCGGCATTGAAACCACCCAGGTGATGCAGTATGCTGGCAGGGCCATGCAGCTGGCGCAGGAAATTACCGGAGAAGATCTGGAACCTGCTTTTATCGACGGGCTGCAGAATGCCCCAAGCAATCTCCCGCAGTTTTCCAGCGGGGCAGAGGTCTATCAGAAATACATTCAACCTTCAAGAATCGACCTTGTCAGAGTTGCTGCTCACTATGCAATTTCATCTGTGTTCGAGGATTATCCAAAATCAGTCAATATTTTCTGCTTTGAGTTTGAGAGGGAAACTTTTGAAAAAATCCGGGCAGGACATATACAGCTGGCTACGGGCCGGGCATCTGTCAAATCGAAAATTACCTGGAATGAAATTTCATTTAGTTTTGCCGTCCTTTATCTGGGCGGACACATGATCCATGCCGGTGTCCGGAAATTTCTGGAGGCGGACGCATTCAATAATATGCAGAAGAAGCTGGCAGAAGTTTTCAGGAAAAGCGATATACCGGAAGTCATCCGAATCATGGATTCTCATTTTGAATCCCGGCGTTTCAGCCTCTGGCATCTATTCCGGGATGAACAACGGAAAGTATTTAACCAGATACTTGAATCCTCTTTAAAAGAAATAGAATTTCATTTCAGAGATATCTATAAGTCAGATTATGTTTTGATACAAGCCATGGAAAATATGCAGGTACCGGTTCCTGCTGCCATATCCACACCGGTTGAGTTTATTCTCAACAGGGATTTACAGAAATTACTGGAAAGCGATGAAATAGATCCTGCTGCTCTGGATACTCTGGTTTCGGAATTCAATCAGCTCAGCATTGAGCCCGATAGAAAAACATTGAATTTTCTGGCCACTCAGAAAATCACAGACCTCTTGCATCAGCTGCAAACCCTGCCGCTGGAAAGTGAACCGATTGTCCATGTCCGGGAGATAATTGACAAGCTGGAACAGCTGAATCTGCAATGCGATTACTGGGAAGCACAAAACACCTTTTTTCTGATGCTTCGGAAAACATATCCCGAAATGAAGAAAAAAGCAGATTCCGGCGATGAAAAAGCTCAGGAATGGATAGAAAGTTTTAAGCGCCTGGGAACCAGCCTGAAAGTAAAGGTGGATTGATGAGTAGGGTGCTTTCCACATACCGTCTGCAGTTCAGTTCTGAATATACCTTCAGTAAAGCTCTCCCGGTTATCGAATATTTACATCGGCTGGGAATTTCGCATATTTATGCTTCTCCGGTGCTGTCCTCTCGAAAAGGGAGTACTCATGGATATGACGTTGTGGATCCCACAAAAATTGATCCGGAACTGGGTGAGCAGAAAGATCTGATGAAACTGATATCAGAAATTCAAAAACTTGAAATGGGCTGGATACAGGATATCGTACCAAATCATATGGCTTATTCCAGTGAGAATAAAATGCTGTATGATGTACTGGAGAATGGACCTTTTTCACAATATTACAATTTTTTTGATATTAACTGGGAATCACAGTATGAAAATATGCGGGGAAAGGTTCTGGCACCCTTCCTTGGAAAATTTTACAGTGAATGCCTGGAAAACGCCGAGCTGCAGCTGAATTATCAGAAATCCGGACTGAACGTTCATTATTACCAGCATTTTTTTCCCATCAGAATAGAGTCGTACCCGGCAGTTTTCGGATTTGATACTGAATCGTTACAGAAAGCTTTAGGCCGGAAGCACCCGGACTTTGTCAAATATTTAGGTGTATTGAATGCCATGAAGAATATCAGCATAATTACTGATATTCAGGAAAGGTCTCAGCAGATTTCCTTTATAAAGGAAATGTTATGGGAACTTTACTCCGGCAATCATGAGATCAGGAAGAATATTGAATCCATACTGACAATTTTCAACGGTACAGCAGGAGAACCTGAAAGTTTCGATCATCTCTTTAAACTAATGCAGGAACAGTATTACCGGCTTTCATTCTGGAAGGTTGGTACCGAAGAAATCAATTATCGGCGTTTTTTTAATGTTAATGAACTCATCTCACTGCGCATCGAAGATGAAGAAGTTTTTCAAACCACACATAAACTCATTCTTGATTTTATTAAAAATGGTGCTTTCGACGGCCTGCGTATCGATCACGTGGATGGCCTGGCAGATCCGACTAATTATTTGAACCGTCTGCGAAGAGCAGTAGATAAGTGTTATATCCTGGTTGAAAAAATTCTTGAATACTCAGAAAATTTACCGTTGTTCTGGCCGGTTCAGGGAACCACCGGTTATGACTTCCTTAATTTCATGAACGGAATTTACTGTGACCGGCAAAATGAAGCCGCCATGGACCGCATCTATATTAAATTCATCGGAAAGAGAGTACTTTTCTCAGAAATGGCCTATGAAAAAAAACGCCTGATCGTGGGAAAACACATGGCCGGCGATGTTGATAATCTGGCACACCTTTTGGTGCGAATCTTAAGCCAGTATCGTTACGGAAGCGATTTTACACTTTATGGACTCCGAAGAAGTCTGGTTGAAATATTATCTCATTTTGAGATTTACCGGACATATATCTCAGAAGAAAATTACCGGGATGAGGATCGGGATTATATCATCCGGGCCATAAATAAATCCATTACCAATATGCCGGATTTTGAGAATGAACTTCTTCTGATTCAGCGGATACTTTTGATGCAATCAGACAGCCAGACAACTGCCGAAGAGACAGATCAGTGGTACCAGTTTATCTACCGGTTCCAGCAGCTAACCGGCCCTTTGATGGCAAAAGGATTCGAGGACACGGTTCTTTATAATTATAATCGTTTTATCTCTCATAATGAAGTCGGCGGAAATCCGGGGAAATTTGGTATCTCAGGAATTGAATTTCATTATTTCAATAAGCGAAAAGCCGAAAGATGGCCTGAAGCCATGAATGCTACATCAACTCACGATGCAAAACGAGGTGAGGATGTTCGGGCCAGGTTGAATGTTCTTTCCGAAATCCCGGAAGAATGGGGTAAATATGTTCGACTCTGGTCTAAATTAAACCGGAAAAAGAAAATGAAGACGGGCACAGTATCGGTCCCCGATCTCAATGATGAATATTTTCTCTACCAGACGCTGGTTGGTTCATTTCCCCAGGAAAGCGGTGATATGATACCGTATCGAAACCGGATTAAAGAATACAGTATCAAAGCAGTTAGGGAAGCGAAAGTTCATACCGCCTGGTTGAAACCGGATACGGAGTACGAATCTTCCTATGAATTATTTATAGACCGTATAATGGATGATTCCACTGACAATATTTTTCTGAAGGAATTTCTCCCCTTTCAAAAAAAAATATCCTGGTATGGCATGTTAAACTCTCTCTCTCAGGTTATTTTGAAGTGTACTTCACCGGGGATTCCGGATTTTTATCAGGGAAGTGAATTATGGGATCTGAATCTGGTGGATCCGGATAATAGACGCCCGGTGGATTACAGAAAGAGAAAACAATTCTTGAAAGATATTGAAAAAAAATACAGTAAGGATAAAATAAGATGTATTAATGATCTGTTTGATTCATGGACGGATGGCCGAATAAAAATGTTTCTCATCCGTCAACTGTTACATGCACGCCGGGAATATCATCAGCTTTTTCAAAAAGGGAATTATATCCCGCTGGAATTTAAAGGTTCTTGCCGCAGGCATGTAAAAGCCTTCGCCCGACAATTTGAAAATAATGTGGTCATTGTTGCGGTACCCAGGTTTTTTACAGAACTGATACCTGAGAAAAGTCTCCCGCTTGCAGAGAGTGTCTGGAATAATACACACCTTATTCTCCCGTTGCAGTTGCACTCTATCCGGAATCTGATAACTGGAGAACAGATTGAT
>JAFGSO010000134.1 GCA_016934605.1 Calditrichota bacterium
ACTGACCTCAGCGGGAAGATCCGAACCGATTCCGATAACTATGCCGGACATGAAACGTTTCTGGAAGGGTACAATTACCTGAATTCCCGGATTCACTACAGGTTTCAGCTCGGCGGGGATCCGGTAAGTAAATCCTTCTTCCGTAGGTATTGTCAGAATTACAGTTGCATACGTCGGCTTATTCATAACCGTCTCGCTGGTTGCCATAATATAGTACTCTGATTTTATCAAACAAAAATCGTTACAGAGAAATTTTGTGGGGGAGAATTTTCATCCCGGAATAATCCGGAAATGTGAGTGAGCCAGGGAGGAATCGAACCTCCGACCAACGGCTTAAAAGGCCGCTGCTCTACCGGCTGAGCTACTGGCCCGGTTAATAACGACTCAAAAATATAGAAAAAGCAGTCATGTCAGTCAAGTGAAAAAAGAGATAGTCCGGCCGCATCTATTCACATAATTTCAGATTTTACAGAAATTTCCGCAGGTAATTTTTACCCCCGACCGGCTTCGGATTTTTTATTCTTTCACCACCCAGACTTTTATCTTCACTTCCACATCCGGATGCAGCTTGATGGGCACCGAGTAAATCCCCAGTGCTTTAATGGGCTCATCCAGAACAATTTTTTTACGGTCGATATCGAATCCCTGTTTGTTGAGTCCCTCGGCAATATCCTGATTGGTTACCGATCCGAACATTTTATCACCTTCACCCACACTTACTGCCAGAGTCACCGACACATTTTCCATCTTTTTGGCGGTGATTTCTGCCTGCTTCTTCTGTTTATTCACCTGAACCTGTTTCTGCCTCTGCTCTTCCTGGACCATTCGAACATAACCCGGCGTGGCAGGATAAGCGATCTTTTTCGGAATCAGATAATTCATCCCGTATCCGCGTTTCACTTCCACCTTATCGCCAGTTTTACCAAGCTGTTCGAAATCCTGACGAAGTATTATCTTCATAAATATATCCTTTTCTTTGCTTTTCTGATTTATCGGGGAATATCGGAAACAAACGGAATCAGGGCCAGATGTCTGGCACGTTTGATGGCATTTGCCAATTGTCTCTGATGCTGGTTGCAGTTTCCGGAAGTACGCCGTGGTACAATTTTCCCCTGTTCGGTAAGAAACCGCACCAGTCTCTTCTCATCACGAAAATCTATGTAAATATCCCCGCCTTCGCAAAAACGGCACATACGTTTTTTTCTTTGCAACATATCGTATTCTCCTCAATCGTTTTATGTACTACTCTTTTCTTCTTCGCCGGTTTCCCCGGATTCCGGTTCCTCAGGAGATTTTTCCGGTTCTTCCTCCACTCCTGATTCTTCCAGGGATTCTTCTTTTTTAACCTCCTGCTCAGTTTCATGTTCTGCTGATGGTGTTTCCGGAACTTTTTCCGTTTCTTCCTTTTCCGGGACTGTTTTTTCCTCTTCCGCGGTAACAGTTTCTGCTTTCTCTTCTGCAGGAGCTGTTTCAGGCTCTGCCACAGTCAGTTTATTGGCTAAAGCTTCCTCCTGCTCCTGTCTGGCAGCACGTTTACCGGCGTTTTTCTCACGTTGAATCAACTCCTTTTTGCTGACAATATAGGTGAGATACCGAAGAACACGATCGTTCAGGCGGTATTCAGCTTCAATAATTTTGGGAATATTCAGACGGCTGTTGGCAGTGAATTCAATTTCAACATAAAAACCATGACTGTTATTCCTGACGGGATAAGCCAGCCGCTTTTTACCCCATCGATTAATTTTTCTGATAATTCCGCCATGGTCTTCAACCAGTTGCTGAATCCGGCTGGAGACGGTCTCCGCTTCGTCCGGATTAAGCGACGTATCGACAATAAAAATAGTACAATACAGATTTTCCATTAAGCCTCCTTTGGTCTTGCGATCCCGCCTGTTGCAACGGGCGGAACAGGATTAATAATTTTTTTCCACCCCGTAAAAGGGGCCAAAATATAATAAAGAATCTACGGCAAATCTATGAATTTATTAATTTTTTACCCCATCAGTGGTGCAATCACCAGAGAAATAACCGACATCAGCTTAATCAGGATATTCAGCGATGGCCCTGCGGTATCCTTGAACGGATCTCCCACGGTATCTCCTATCACTGCGGCTTTATGAGCGTCCGATCCTTTACCTCCATGGGCACCACTTTCGATATGTTTTTTCGCATTATCCCAGGCACCGCCTGCATTCGCCATAAATACCGCCATGAGAACTCCGGTGACGGTTGTCCCGGCCAGGACACCACCCAGCATTTCCGGATTCCGCAAAATCAGACCAAAAAATACCGGTGTAAAGACGGCCAGCAATCCGGGAGCGATCATACGCTTGATGGCAGCCGCAGTAGCGATATCCACACACCTGGCATAATCCGCTTTGGCTTTTCCTTCCAGGAGACCTGGAATTTCACGGAACTGCCTGCGGACTTCTTCTATCATATCAAAGGCCGCCCGACCCACTGCTTTCATGGCAAACGAGGAAAATATAAACGGTAAAACGCCGCCAATAAACAGGCCTGCCATGATGCTGGGATTATTAATATCCAGAATCAAATGATCTATTCCCATGGCAATAGCTACCGTTTCACGGTAGGCAGCAAACAGTGCCAGGGCGGTGAGTGCCGCCGAGCCAATGGCAAATCCTTTTCCGATAGCAGCAGTGGTGTTGCCTACCGCATCCAGCCGGTCGGTTCTTTCCCGCACTTCATGAGGAAGCTCTGCCATTTCGGCACATCCTCCGGCATTATCGGCAATCGGACCATAGGCATCAATCGCCAGCTGAATACCTGTGGTGGACAGCATTCCCAGGGCTGCAATAGCAATACCATATAGACCGGCAAAATAGTAGGAAACAATGATAGCAAGTGCAATGGTGATTACCGGGAAACCGGTAGAGGTAAGTCCGTTGGCCAATCCTTCGATGATATTTGTTGCTGCTCCTGTTTCACTGGCCTTGGCAATATTCCTTGCCGGCTTCCGCGATTCCGAGGTATAGTATTCAGTGAGCAGACCGATTATGATTCCGGCAATCAATCCCGCTATTGTTGCCAGATATAAATCGGTAGCACTGATCATCTTTCCGGACCAATCCAGGGTTTCCGGGACAAAATAGCCGATGATAAAGTAACTGAAGATGAGCATGAGGATCCCGGCAACTCCGATACCAATATTCAGAGCTGTTTGCGGATTTCCCCCTTCTTTTGTTCTAACAAAGAATGTTCCCACAATTGAGACCAGAATTCCAATACCGGCCAGAACCAGCGGCAGCATCACCAGATTGCCGAAACTGGAAGCGGCAGCAATCACCATGGCTCCGATGATAGAACCGACGTAGGATTCGAAAAGATCGGCACCCATGCCGGCCACATCACCCACATTATCTCCCACATTGTCTGCAATAGTTGCCGGATTCCTGGGATCATCTTCCGGGATGCCTGCTTCCAATTTTCCGACAAGATCCGCACCTACATCAGCCGCCTTGGTAAAGATTCCGCCGCCGACACGGGCGAACAGGGCAATAGAGGAAGCTCCCATGGCAAATCCGGACAGGAGTGTCATCACCCGCTGCAGGTCAGCACCCTCTTCCAATCCGCCGTAGAGAGTAAACAGAATAAAAAGTCCGAGAACACCCAGCCCGACAACACTCATTCCCATAACGGAACCGCCGTTAAATGCAACACGCAGGGCATTATTCAAACTGCTGCGGGCAGCCTGGGTTGTTCTGTTATTGGCTGCAGTGGCAACACGCATTCCAAAAAATCCGGCAAGGCCGCTGCAAATTGCACCCGCAATAAAGGAAACCGCCACCAGGCTGGTATTCTGTGCGGCATTTCCGAGGGCCAGAAGAATGGCAACCGCAATCACAAAAACAACCAGTACTTTGTATTCCCGGGCAAGGAAAGCCATGGCACCCTCCCGTACTGCCAGACCAATCTGGATCATTTTCTCGTTTCCGGGATCCTGTCTGTTTATCCACCGCGATCGGTAAAAAGCAAAAATCAGCGCCAGAAGTGAAGCAACTAAACTGAGCCATAAGAGCAATTCCACCAGTGATCCTCCTCGTTAAGTTTCCAAAACGTTTCTGTTATATTTGCTCATGGTTAATTCAATTCCATTGGAAATGAAATATTCCAGAGCTTCAACTGCATACGTCAGAATAAAAGGGACATCCTTCTGTTCTTTTCTGCTGAAACGGGAAAGTACATAATCCGCCGCATCCGAAAAATGATTTCCAATCCCGATTCGCATTCTTGGAAAAGCATTTGTGCCCAGATGATCTATAATCGACTGCAATCCTTTCTGACCACCGGCACTTCCGGATTCACGCAGGCGAATGGTGCCGAATGGTAAATTAATATCATCTGAAACAACCAGTAAACGGGAAAAATCGGTGATCCCAGATTCTATCACCGCTTTTCTCACAGCATTCCCGCTTTCATTCATATAGGTTTGTGGTTTGACAAAACGAACCTTTTCAGATTCGAATTCAAAAGAAACCGCCCGATACATTTTCCCGGATTTTCGGAAAGCGAGTTTATGCTTTCTGCAAAACTGATCCAGAACCATAAAACCGATATTATGACGTGTTTCTTTATACTGCAGACCAGGATTTCCTAAACCAACGATTACAAGCAACGGGAGCCCGATACATTTTTAATTCGGAGAGAAAACAAAAAGAGGACCACCAGAACAGCGGTCCTCTGAAAAAAATCTAATCTTCCTCTTCTTCTTCCTTCTTGCGGGAGCGGACCAGCTCAGGTTCTTTCTGTTCTTCTTCAAGCAACAGTTCTTCGGCTTCCTCTTCCTCTTCCGCTTCCTGAACCAGTCTTGGATGGTCGACAAGAACGATTGTTTCATCAGAATCATCCAGAATCCGGATATTTTCGTAGCTCAGATCTTTAACCCGCAGTGAATCTCCGATCTGTAAACCGGAAATGTCCAGTTCAAGATGATCCGGAATATCTTTCGGTAAACATTCAACTTCCAGTTCACGAATGACGAACTCCAGAATCCCTCCGGCCTTTATCCCGGCAGCCGTACCTTTGAGAGAAATCGGCACGGTGAGTGTCAGTTTTTCTCCAAGTTTAACACCCTGGAAATCAGCATGAAGTACATAGCCCAGGACCGGATCCAGCTGAATATCCTTGATGACACACTGAAAATCCTCTTTTTTCCCGTCAACTTTCAGATTAAACAGACCGTGTCCGTGGCTTAAGATGTTTTCAAATTCCTTTGTATTCAGAAGGAGATGAATATTTTCATCATGAGCCGAATAAAATTCAGCCGGAATCCAGCCGTCGTACCGATATTTCCGTGCGGCCCCCTTACCCGTCTTTTCACGGATTTTGGCTTCTAACTTTGTTTGTGACATAATTGCTCCTTACTCTGTTCTATTCATTCTGTTCTGGCTGGGGTGGGAGGATTCGAACCTCCGAATGCCGGGACCAAAACCCGGTGCCTTTGTCCACTTGGCTACACCCCACTTATTGCACAGGTTTTGCCTGAAACAGTGAATATCCTGAAGGGAAACGCCGGGCAATCTTTTCAAGATTTACCGAGGGCTCAAACATGCCGTACACCGCAGAACCGCTTCCACTCATACTTGCGTATGTTGCACCCGCACTTCGCAACTGATTCAGGATATCCTGAATTTCCGGTACCATGCGACAGGCTACAGGTTCCAAATCGTTGTAAAAATAACGATTTAAATGCTCAAGCTCTGTCAGCATGGAAATAACAGCCTCAAATTTAACATTACGCTTATAATCAGTCAAGCCTAAAGCCAAATTTTTAAATATAGCAGGAGTTGGAACAGCTATGTTGGGAAATACAATTAGAAGCCGGTATTTCAGATTCAGGGAAACCGGAATTACCACCTCTCCCCTTCCCAGGACCAGTGCGGTTTTTCCAATAATAAAGAAGGGAACGTCAGAACCGATTCGTGATGCCAGAACCAGCATTTCAGATCGGGAGAGGTTAAGACCGAATAAATCATTAAAGGCTTTTAAGCAGGTTGCTGCATTACTGCTTCCGCCTCCCAGGCCGGCACCCGGAGGAATTTTCTTTCTGATACCAATTTCTACACCGCCCTGCAACGAATATTTCTGCGAAATAAGACCGAAAGTACGCATACATAGGTTTTTTTCGTCCAGCGGAACGTCGGGATGGTCGCAGGTAACAAGGAGCTCCTTTTCAGTTTTCCGAAATGAAATTTCATCATACAGAGAAATTTCCTGAAAAATCGATTCAAGATTATGATAACCATCCGGCCGCTTGCCAGCAATTCTAAGACCTATATTTATCTTTGCATGCGATCGGTATATTTTCACGGAATTATCCCCGATTCTCACTGACATTATGATTTTCCGAATCCATTCAGGGGGTGCAGAGATTTGAACTGAAAATCCATTTTTAAGGCAAGATCAATAAATTCGGGCAAAACTTTAACAATTGTGCTGCTACTCTGCTCTGAATCATGAAATACAATAATATCGCCCGGTTCAATATGAACCGCCAGAAAATCGAGAATTTTCGATACCGGCCATTTGAAATCATTACTTAACAATGACCACAATATCATGGTCTTATGCTGCTCCTTTAGAGCTTTCTCTAGCCCTCCGTCCCAGATTCCGTATGGCGGTCTGAAAAGTCTGGTCGAACGGTTAAAAATTCTTTTTATCAGGTGGTCAGTTTTCTCAATTTCCCGAACCACCTGCAGGGTCGACTGCAGGTTGCAGGGGGTGTGAGAGAAACCATGATTGGCGATTTCGTGTGAGTTGTAATCAAGTTTCGGCAGATCCTTTTCATACTTTTCCAGCTGCATCCCTGACAGAAAAAAAACCGCCGGTATTTTTGCTGAATTCAGTATCTCAAGTACCGCAGGAGTGACATACGGTTGTGGTCCGTCGTCGAAGGTTAAATACAGATTCCTGCCATTCTCCGGCCGCTGCCAGATGACATTTTCTATTGGGGGCAGGAAAATCCGGGAAAGATACTTAGTGAGCATCCCCGTCCTCCTTCCAGCTGAAACGATGAAAAAATCCCCTGACACCGGCTATGATGACATAAATCAGCTGAAAAACCTGTCCATGAAAAAAATATTTTAAAAGCGCCAACCTGCCAAGAAATTGCAGTGCACGGAAAATGAGGAATAATTCCGGAATTATTTTCAGCATTACCGCTATCAGATAAATTTTCCAGGGGAAATATCCCAGGAGTGTTACCGGAAAGAGTACAATAATCAGCAGGTAGTAGAAATAGATAATGGCCATCAGCAGCAACAGCCATTTTTTAGGATAATAAAGAGATTTTGATGCCCAGCGGGAACGCTGATTCAGAAAATCGAACCAGTCTTCTACCGGACGGGTGTAATTAACCGTTTCTCTCAATACCGAATATTTAATCTTCCAGGATGTTTTCTTTTCAATATTCTGGAGCAGGAGATCGTCGTCACCGGACGGAAGAAATTCATGCCCCTGATACCCGCCTGCATCCTGGAATGCCTTCAACCGATATGACAGGTTGCTCCCGTTGCAGATCAGAGGATTGTGATTTCCTGCGGCACCTACACCACAAAATACAATTCCGGCAAATTCGAGGGTCTGCAGTTTGCCGAACAGAGTTTTTTCCTTTTCCGGAAAAAATGTGACAACACCAGCTACCAGACCGGTATCCTCCTCATATAAACCGGTCATTTTCTCGATCCATCGCGGTTGAGCCACACTATCCGCATCGATGGTCATGACAATCTCGCCGGTCACCTTTTCCAGAGCGAATTTCAAAGCCTGTTTTTTGAAGGAAGGCCGGGAGGAATCCCGGTGGTGGGAAATCAGATGAAAATTTGGTTTATCTTTTATATAGTCCCGGACAATTTCCGCAGTGCTGTCAGTAGACTCATCATCAATAATCCACACTTCAAACAAATCCCGGGGATAGGTCTGATTCCACAGGCTTTGCAGGCAATCCCGGATATGAAATTTTTCATTGCGGGCGGGTACCAGAACGGAGACCGAGAAAAGATTTTTTCTGAGATCCCGGCGCAGTCGAAACAAGCCTGCAAAAAAATAGAAAATCAGGCCAGCATAAATCAGAGCCGGCACAATTAACATCCATGCCATGAATACTTTCAATTCCTTTCAGTGGGATTTTTTTTTCGGTTCAATCGGGTATTTTCCCAGCTCAATCTGAATACAAATATACTGCCTGCCAGTGCCGGCAGGAGGAAGTTTATAATAAAAATCAGAAATGCTGCATTAAATGCGGCGGGGCGGGGAACGTTCATCAGGGAATAATAGAAAACTGATGCACCTTCCCGGATACCCAGATCTCCTACCGAAACCGGAAGAATCACTTTGGTGAAAAGCGTAGCACTTACAGCCAGGAAGGTATCGGTAAAAGGTACATTTTCATAAGCCTGGATAACCGTCTGATATTGCAATATAATGACCAGAAACCAGAGAAAGGCCAG